>NZ_JATABI010000056.1:0-26822 GCF_036533795.1 Vibrio sp. M250220
GGAATCAATGAAGAAATCATACGCCGATATGTAAGACATCAAGAGAAGCAAGAGCGAGTAGAGCAGCACCAGTTGGCGTTGGATTAAACAAAGGCCCCCTTTTAGGGGGCTCACACAAAGCCACCTTCTTTAGAAGGTGGTAATTTACTATTTATATTGATATGGCAAAGCTCAGCTTAAAAGGACACACACCTAAATCAACGGCGTTCCTGTCGGCGAACAACAAAGTTTGGTCAGTTACAATAAAGTCTGATCATATACAATAAAGATTGATTCTTTTTTATCTAAATCAAGTCGTTCGAGGGGCGTTAAGCTAAAGCATTCTGCCCCTTTATGTTTTTGCATAGGAGCTATAAACATTCTCTTAACACAAATTTTCCTTATCAAAACTGATCCTAAGCAGTATGCGAATCAGGCCTTCTAAAACTATGCACCATATTGCAATAAAATCTCTTACTTTTTAAGTAACCTGTTGATTATTAATTGAGTGTCAAAAAGAAAAAATGCACTATGGAGTGATGAAAAACGGCTTTTAGTCGTATGGAAAGCGTTATAAGCACACAAAAGGAACGTACGGTGGAAAAGTTTGCAATATTATCGGATATTCATAGTAATGTTTATGCACTTGATGCTGTGGTAGAGGATGCGAAATCAAAAGGAGTTACTGCTTTTATTAATTTAGGTGATATTTTATATGGTCCAATAGCCCCAAGGCAGACATACGATTACTTGTTCTCTTTAAACGCAATAACTATATCAGGAAATCAAGATCGCCAGATTTATGAGGCGACTAAAGCTGAAATAGAATCAAATCCAACAATGAAATTTATCTTAGATGACTTGGGACAACAACCATTAGATTGGATGAGGGAATTACCATTTGATTTACAGATAACAGATGATATCTATGCATGTCATGGAACTCCGACGGATGATCTTATCTATCTGTTAGAAGATACAAGCTCAGGTGCTCCAGTTGTTCGCGCAGATAGAGCAATAATTGAACTATTAAATGGTATCTCTTCACCTATTGTCGTTTGTGGTCACACCCATACTCCGAGATGTGTCGAGTTATCAACAGGACAAATAATTCTCAATCCTGGGAGTGTTGGGCTACAAGCATACACAGATGACGAGCCAAATGTTCACTCAATGCAAAACTACTCATCAAAAGCATCTTATGCAACACTACAGAAAGTATCTGAAAGTCAGTGGGACATCGCCTTTCATAAAGTAACGTATGATGTTCAAAGTGCAGTAATCGCAGCTAAGAAACAAGGTAGAGAAGACTGGATTCACTTTTTGACCACTGGTCGGGGCTTATAGCAAGCATTCAAGTGTATCAAGATACATTTTTTCTTATCCGAATTGATGCCACTAAGCCATTTAAGCTAAGAAGGTTCTGTCGAGTAGACGACACCTGTTACCAAGTGCCGTCTCCCTAAGAACTGCACGTGCAACTTTCACTGCATGCGGCTCAAGCCTCTTCAAAAGCATCGTTTGATACCCAGCAACTTATAAAGCAGCGAGAGCAGGCTCATGCCAAGAGTTACGGGCTAGCCTTTTGGATTTTCTCTTAGCCAAGTATTCTTGGTATTGAGGATCAAAAGGCGTAGCGGCACTCATGATTTTCACATGTCTCTCTATTGGCACCTTAGCTATTTGAAACAGATTGAACTGACAATCCATATTCATGATCTTCTGCCAACCGTGAAATTGCCATTGACCTTGACCTTGACGGTTGATGAAGTATTTAAGGGCGATCCAAGTTCTGGATTTTGTTGGATGACGCCTTTTAGCCCAGTGCCATAACGTATGGAATAGCTTGTGACCTACATATCCGAATACCTGTTTCGCAACGCAGTGTCGATAGTAATTCGACCAGCCCCTGAGTTTCGGATTTATCAACTTGATTAAATCGTTGACGGGGATGGTTGCGTGCTTTTTGATGAGTTCGCGCAAATTACTTAGGAACAGTAGCGTGTTGGATTTACTCGGCTTAATGAGCAACTTCCCTTTGTACTTCCTATGATTAAAACCTAGGAAATCAAAACCACGGCTGATATGGGTAATGTGCGTTTTCTCTTCGGAGAGTGTTAAGCCTCTTTCTGCTAAGAAATCAGCAATCAACGGTTTGATATCGTTCTCTAGCACTTCCTTTGAAGCGCAGGTGACGACGAAATCGTCGGCGTATCCAATAAAGTTGGCTCTAGCCCCCTTTTTGAGTGCAGTAGACTTTATGCGTTGCTCAAGTCCTGCAAGAGTCATTAGCATCAAGGTCGGGGATATGACCCCGCCTTGTGGTGTTCCCTCGTCAGTACGGTAGAACAGCCCTTTATCCATAAAACCAGACTTTAACCATTGTTCCAACATGCGTTTATCTACGGCTATGTTGTTCATAAGCCATTGATGCCCGATCTTGTCGAAACAGGCTTTGATGTCTCCCTCAAGAACCCATTGAGCTGATTTCTTTAATGCCAGACACTTGAAGCACTGTGCGACTGCATCGGCAGTGCTGCGGTTTGGTCTAAATCCATAGCTGTTAGGGTCGGCAAGTGTTTCTGATACTGGCTCCAGAGCAAGAAGATGAAGCGCTTGCTGCGCTCTATCGACCATGCAAGGGATACCCAGTGGTCTGAGCTTACCGTTTTTCTTGGGGATATAGATACGCTTGAGCGGTTTGGCTTGATAAGCTTTTCTGCTCAATTGATTGACTGCTTTCATGCGGCGCGTATCTGTATTCCAGATAACGCCGTCAATTCCAGGCGTCTTACTGCCTTTATTTTGTGATACCCGCTTAACAGCAAGAAGTTTTGCTGAGTGCGAGTGAGTCAGTATCCACTGCAACGCTTTCGCTTTGCCGTGGTTACCATCTCTCGTTGCCTTTGCAATACGCATCTGAAGCTTTAAAACATGGGCTTCAACGGCTTTCCAGTTTATAATTTAATGGTGCCTGTCCTTTAAGTCTTTTTAGAATTATAAGGTATCATGCAATCTAATATGCGTTAACTTTCATTAACTTATTGATTACACATTGAAGTGATATTAAAAAAGTTTCATTATGAAAAGGTGAAAGTCGGTTTTTAGCTGGCCAATAAGTGTTATACGCAAGGAGAGTAAAGTGGTAAAAATTCGTGAAATGGAAATCGCGGACTATGACGAAGTGATAGCCCTTTGGGGCCAAACTGAAGGTATGAGCATTAGAGATGCCGACTCAAGAGAAAGTATAGCAATCTATTTAAAGCGTAATCCTGAGTTAAGTTTTGTTGCGGAAATTAATAACGAAATCGTCGGTGCAGTGCTAGTTGGTACTGATGGGCGTAGAGGTTATTTGCAACATTTAGCAGTATCATCGAACTATCGCGGACGAAAATTAGGTCGTGAGCTAGTTGGTCATGCAGTAAGATCACTAGCTAAAATTGGTGTCCCAAAAACTCACTTATTTGTGTACAACGACAATGTGAATGCCCAACAGTTTTATGAAAGGCTAGGCTGGTTTGCTAGGGATGAAGTTCGAATGTACTCATTCAACAGTTCGAGCAATAGCAACGTCTAGAGCATGCTACAAAGTCATTTAAGCTAAGAGACTTATGCCCAGAGGTGTGTTGACTTGGGCATGAAACACGAAAATGCCCCATTGTTAGATAGACCTTTTACTCATTCATATCCTGTTAATGGGGTTTTACCCTACTAGAAGTTATCCATTCTTCTAATGCTGTTCGTCGTTAATCCCCTTGTTGTATCACGGCGTAAATTCGACCAAACATCCCCCACCTAAGGACCATTTTCATAATCTCAGATGGTCACTGATACTCTTGCCTTCACAAGAAACCAACCTGATGCTAATAAACCAATTGCAGTAACAACATAATGCGTATTACTATAAAATATAGCTAATACACATAGGTAAACATGATAATGGATCTACATAAGGTTGAACCCCTATTAGAGTACTTTAAGATCATTGGTCTTCACAAAGAACGTGACATTACACTTGAGATGAATGGTAATGTTAAAATATTAGTCGGTGATAATGGCTCTGGAAAAACAACTTTACTTAATTGCATGTACTATATTCTAAATAAGCAATTTTATAAGTTAAACAATATATGTTTTGAAGCGATTGAAATAAAGTTTGGTAATGGTGTTTTTCTTCGTCTAGAGAGTTCAGAGTTGAGTAAAAAAGGCAACAAGAACCGCTCCCATAATAAATTAATAAGAGAGCTTAGAAGTTACATACCGGTCAGTTCATTACATTATATGATTAAAGCAGCATCTACGATGCCATACTTTGCCTTTATGAATGATCCTAAATGCCGTTCTGTGATTAACAATATTCCACATTCAACACGGTCAGTTTATGAAGGCTTTAAATCTTATTATGATGATGAGATAGAAGATTCAGAATTCAGTAAAGAAGAGGAATGGTCTAAAATAATAGACGAAAATTTCCATCTAAGTATACTTTATTTACCAACTTATCGTAGGGTTGAAGAAGATATAATTAAGCTTGGTGGACTTGAAAATGAGTTTACCGACTCTCTAATAAATTTCGGCATGTCTGATGTAAAAGAAAGATTCAAACAAATTAGAAATGAACTGAGAGAATCCGCAGTTAGCCTATATACAAACCTTAACGGAAAAATGTTAACACAACTAACTTCAGATTATCAAGCAACGTCTGAACAGTATGAGAAATTAAAAGACATTGACGCGTTAACAATCGTGTTAGATCGAGTAGGCGATAGTATTTCTCCAGATACTAAAGATAATATAATTAGGTTGGTTGAACAGTCGGTTATAGAAAGCGAAAGGTATTACCCTCTTGTTTTCGTATTAGCTAACTTAATCGAAGTGTATTACGAACAAAAAGAACTCGATGACGCGGTAAAGGAATTTGTAACGGTTGCAAACAAATACTTAGTAAACAAAACTTTCATTTACGATGAAAGTAAAGTTGAAATAACAATCAGCAATAATAGAACTCAATCAGAAGTAGAGTTAGATAATTTATCATCTGGTGAGAAACAATTAGTTTCTATCCTATCCAAACTATACCTCGATAGAGAAAAGACCTACGCTATCTTGTTTGATGAGCCTGAACTATCACTTTCTCTCGAGTGGCAAATTGAACTTCTACCTGACATTTTAAATTCACAAAGGTGCGGTTTCCTTCTGTCAGCAACTCATTCCCCGTTTATTTTCCAAAACCAATTAGACACTTTAACCGATAGTCTTTGTGTTGAGTATCGCGAGGATTAGTTGGTAATGGACAGAGCTGAAATGATGCGTAAGCAACGAACTAACCCGGTAGTTCCACTAATTAACCTCCTAAAAGCACATTCTGCGAATAGGAATGCATTAATTTGTGTGTTTGAAGGTGAAGATGCAAAGTATTATGGTTCGAGGGTTGACTCCTTTATAAAATCTTTAGAGAGAAAGAATGTTCCTTGCAAAGGCAAAGGAAACCTCTTAACTTTAAAAAGAAAAGTTGACCAAAATTCTAATTTAAAATGTTTGAAAATACTTTTTTTTGCAGATAGAGATTTTGATTTTTCCGACTTAACTGATAACAATATTTATTTTACTCCTTGTCATTCAATAGAAAACTTGTATGTAAGCGGTAAAACCTTTTCTCGTTTTTTAGAGGATGAGATTGGCTTATGCACTGTAAATGATAAGGATACGATCGAAAAATCCCTTTCTCTTTTCAAAAAAAGCTATGATAACTTCTTATCAATGACACTGGAGTTAAATGCATGGTTAATGTGTCAAATTGAAAAAAGTAAAACTGACTCATCAATCGTTTTACACTTACAAAACGTAAAGATGAAAGATTTGGTGAAAATTGAAATTGATAACATTGAACAAATATATGACATCTCAAACATGAAGCCTATTTTTCCAGAGTCAGGGGATATAGAATTGGATCAGCTTGAGTCAGCCAAGGACACCTTACTAACTTACGGTGCAGAAAACTCCTTCAGAGGAAAGTTTATTCTACAGTTCTTCAGACAATTTCTGGACAAATATTGTCGTGAATTATCTAATAAAAATAGTGAAATTATTAATATTAGCAAGAAAAGTAATTTAACAATCAATGATTCAAATATCATTTCAATTATGTCTAAATATGCTCATACTCCACCTTGTTTAAATAAGTTCTTAGAGCACCATGGAAAATTACTCAATGCTTCATAAATTAAATTTTATTTATATAATTTCTTAGCGGTGACTGCGAGTTTTTTAATTTTCACATTTCACACATTAAATCTACTTCATGTAATAGCCGGACTCAAAATAATGAGCCCGGCTGCTATTACCTCGTTATAGCCAAAAGTAGGGTTCTATACCTAGGCAGTAGTTTTATGATCCAGCCACGCTCACCATAGTAAATCCAAAATTATACAAGCTTTGAGCTCGGATAAATAAAGCCGTACTTTTCTAATATTATTTTTTGATACTAGCGATTGCTCTAGAAAGGCCAAGTAAATGTGTTGAAGTCTTTATCTCCAACTCCGACTGAATCCCTAAGAGTGCAATCCCTGCCAAAATCTGCTGTGGCCTCACCACTTGGCCAGTCGGCAATTCCATTCGGTCCTATAACATTTTGAACTGCTCCCAGTCTTCACTAATGCTTAATTCCCGGCCTTTGGCCATTCTCATGAGCCTTTTGCATTCTGGTGGTATTGGTTTTCCTTCGTCCCAACCTGTGACGATCCTCACGGATTTAAAACACAGTTCAGCTATCTCTTCCTTGGTCATTTGGCATTTCAATTCTCAAAAGTGTAATTCTTACTCATTTCGCGACACTTTACAGATAAAACCTCTAAACAAAAGAGGCTGTACCGCATTGATAACATATGAAACATTGAATATAGGAAGAGAAAGTGCGCACTGTACGAAGACGCACTAATTGGCAAGTTCACCTTATAAAAAGTTATTCATGAATTGCTAATGTTCGCTTTCCCGAAAATGATAATTGTCCAGAAGCGTGCTAGCGGGGCATGAAACACGCAGCTGGCTTTTGTAGCTGGCTTTTTCGCCCCTTTATTGGTTCCAGCAAAAACTAAATGGGTAAATAGTCGAATTTTCCTCAATTGTCGATTATGTGACCTTTTGCCTAGGGTTTGTCCGTTGAGTTTGTTGATAAAAAATCAATTGCTTATGCTTGCGAGTACGTCGAACGTTTCTTCAAGTTGGTAAGCACCATGTTTAATAATGCCGTCACCGTTGGAACGCCAACCACTACAGGCGGAAAAGTCTTAACAGGCACTGCTGGCGTAAAAATTAACAACTTGGATGTGAGTCTCTTGGGAGACCTAGCTACCTGTACTTGTGGGGATGAAAACTGTCGTGGAGTAGGACCAATCATGCAGGGCAGTCCGCGAAATATTAAGATTGGTGGTAAGCTGATAGCGATGAAAGACGATCCGGTTGATACCGGATGTGGCAATTGTTTTGTGCTTGCTAGTGGTGACGCTGTGAGTCTTGGGCCTCAAATGTCTGGCTCAATTGATATGGGTTCAGGCGTCAATATAGGTCAGGGTGTTAATATCAATATGGGGTCGGGTGTGAGCTTGGGGCAAGGTGTCTCCTTTGGAGGAAATTTGGCTAAGGCGAGTTCTACCACGCAGAGCGTTTCAGAGCA
The DNA here is from genome assembly GCF_036533795.1 of Vibrio sp. M250220. Taxonomy (NCBI): domain Bacteria; kingdom Pseudomonadati; phylum Pseudomonadota; class Gammaproteobacteria; order Vibrionales; family Vibrionaceae; genus Vibrio; species Vibrio sp. M250220. The sequence continues at coordinate 7,652 of NZ_JATABI010000056.1, forward strand.
GAAAGCTGCGTCAACTGTTAGTGTTAACCCTAATAATATACATTGGCCTCCCTACAATTTCCTCGCTAAAGAGGGAGATAAAGAAATTCATGTTCGATATACGCAAGATGTTGTAGAAACTACGGTTCTCGCCCCAGAAGAGTGGCAAGAGTTTTTTGATGCGCTCGATAAAACTCGAAATATCGGTGGTGGAATGAAAGGCACTTACGATGCATTCGATACCGCTAAAAAATTAGGAGGTTTGGGGGTTACCGCTTATGTCAAAACACATAATGGCGTTGATTACCTGATCTTGAAAGGTTACAAGCAACACATGAAAACGTTGTTAGCAGGTAATCGCTTTAAAGCCTCAAATCCTCAAGTAGTTAAGCTTGGCGTGGGTGCTTTAGATTCCGTTAAAGGCATGGCTCGTTATGTCAAAGTCACTGCCCCTATGGAAGTATTAGTCGGTTCAGCCATTAACGTTCTACAGTATGTTTTGAATGATGAATATACCTTAAAGCAGCTGGGGATCGATGAAGCTAAATTATTGGTTGGTGTTTTTAGTTCGACTGCTTTGGCTGGAGGTATCCTTGGGGTTCTAGCTGTAGCCTCTATTCCTGTTACATTTTTGGCTGGAACTATCATAATTGTCGGATCTAGTTTTGCTGTTTGGACTATAGATAAAACTACTGATTTTCAAAATAAAATTGTAGAGGGTGCTATTGAGAGTTTTAATTAGCGTATTTTTGATAGCTATCATAGCTGTGTTGGGATATGTGGCGTATTTATCTGTAACCCCTTTATTTGTTTCGATTGAACAAATAGAGAGTGTTCCCTTTTCTTATGTGCCATTCCCATTTATGGCATTGTTTGGTTTTTTTGTTCTCGTGAGCGCTATAGTTTTTATTTTGCTTCCATTGCAATTGATTCGAGGGGAAAGGAAAGGGTCTATTCGATGGTTCTATATTCCAATGTTTATTGGTGCATTAATAGGAACTGGTGTTAACTATGCTAATTTCTATCTAGTGATTAAACCCAATAATATGATTGAGTGTCCTGAAAAGGCAGGGTACAAGAAGAATTTAATGCGTGATTATGTTTCTGATCTTTCCTTGTGCGAGAAGTTTTAGAGCCAAAGACGAAGGATTTTCTGAAGCGTGTATGCGAGCAGGTGTGAAAAACTTGGCGTCAGTTGGGCTTAATGTACTCATAGGGGAAGGTATTGGCTTTTTGGGCACTAGATTTGTACCAACGACGTATGGAATATCTAGTGTTTGATTTTTATGATGATGCTGCTGAGTTTGTGAGTTCAACAGTAGACTTTCTTTAGAGATTACAATGATGAATGGTTACCCTGCATGGATTTGGTTTACCTTTGGCATGGTCGGTTTGTCCTCTGGGGTTGTAATGATTATATCGGGGATAGGTAACTTAATTACTTTACCCATAACACTTTACCTTCTTAGGAAAAGAAGAGATTACCTCATAGATAAGCTTGATACTTATGCACCTAAAAAAATACAGGGATGGGCGCATTTTCCATCGTTTGCATGGATCCGCTCTAGTCAGGTTGCATTTAGCTGGTATCACCGTCATTCAAAAGAAGAAATTCAATACTGGCGCAGTGGTATAAAAAAAGAGCTCGGGAGCATTTATTGGCTATATCGGCTAAATGCAGAGTGCTTGAGATTCGGTTTTTTGAGTGCTTTTTTTATGGGAATTGTTATGGGGATAGAATATCAATTTGGGATATTTGGTATCTTTTTCGATTAACGGAATTTGTTTAACCGATCGCCTTTATTATCCAAGACTGTTTTCTAACGCTTTTACCCTTCGTACTCGCTGGAAGTAGTTCCAATGAAACTACCCTCTACACGACATTAATTTTCACTTAATCCTTTTCGAGCATTGCAAAAAAGTACGAGTGTGCTAAAAATAGCACTAATAGCAATGAGAGAGCGGTATGAGTAAAGGCAGAATTACCCGAGAGAATATCTTAAGCAAGGCATTTGAACTGGCGAGTGAGAATGGTCTTGAGAGTCTCACCATTGGGGAGCTAGCAAAGCAATGCGGGATGTCGAAAAGTGGCTTGTTTGCCCACTTTAACTCCAAAGATAATCTGCAAATAGCGGTGTTGGAGCATGCCAATTTGATTTTTACTCAGCGTGTTATTGCACCTGCTCGGGAGAGGACGTCGATCAGCATCGAGGATAAACTAACTCAGTTACTCGACAACTGGCTAGGTTGGAATCACTCTTTTCAGGGTAGCTGTATGTTTCTTGATGCATGGAAAGAAACGGGTAGCGAAGCGTCACCCACTCAACAGGTGCTAAAAAAGACCATTGCAACATGGATTGAATACTTAACAATTCAGGTAGCAAAAGGGGTAGAAAATGGTGAGTTTCGCCGCGATTTAGACCCAAAGCAAGCAATCTATGAGCTGTATGGTTTGTATTTAAGTGCGCACCTTTTTTACTCCATACGCGGTGAGCAGGCAAGTCAACAACACTTCTGGCTGGGCGTTCAGCGTCTGATGGCGGACTGGAAGTAAAACTAAGCTAAGTGGATGACGACTTAGCTTATTATTTAACTTAAAATAGCACGGTCGTTCGCTTTTGGGGTGTAAGAGACTGGCATAACAAGGACTACAAGATGAGTGAGAAGATTTACTTTAATACCGCTAAAAAGTTTAGTGTTAAGAAAAGCTTAGTAAACTTAACCACACGCCTTCATCATACTCTGGCACCTACACACGCAAAGAGAACTGCGCGTAACCTTTTACTCACCCCTGCTCGAGCTAAGCCTAAAAATGAGTTACCAAGTGGATTGGTTACTGGTGAAGTGGCATCGAAGGAAGGGTTACTGAAAACTTACCAACTGGGTAGTGGCCCAGTTTGGGTGATGACGCACGGTTGGTCTGGTAGTGCTAATCAGTTTTTCCCGCTGATGGAGCACATCGCAAGTCAGGGTTACACCGCTTTGGCTTATGACCATCCAGGGCATGGCCGCAGTGAAGGTGCTTATGGTCATATCCCAGCCTTTGTTCTTGGTTTAGAGTCCATTCTGGATAGTGTTGATGATGTTGCAGGGCTAGTGGCACATAGTATGGGGACGGTTTCTGCGCTTGAATGCCATCATCAAAAGTTAGTGGATAAACCACTGCTGCTTATCGCTCCTTTGCTCGATTATCTGGATAACTTGTTTGGCAGTATTGCGCGTTCTGGCTACTCGATGCGCCTATTTGATGCGGTGGTTAACGAGGTGGAAGAGCAATATCGCTATCCTCTCAAGTCGATTGATCCATACAGTAAACTTAAATCTCGCTCAGCACAGACTATTATTGTTCATGATGAACAGGATAAGTTTGCCAAGTATTCTGAGTCGGTTAAAGCCGCGCAAGAAATGGCGAATGTCAGCTTGGTCACAACACAGGATCAAGGACATGGACGAGTGATGAAGTGCCAACAAGTGATGGATAGTTTTGATAAATTGGTGTCAAAACAGACGTTTTTATGATGGGAAAATGTCCAATCTATTCATGTTGTTAACAAATATTTCCATGTTGTTGATATGGTTAACAGATTTGCAATGAAAAATATTTCCGAAGCAGGTTGTGTGGGATCATTTGCTATGCCACATGGCCCTCATAAGGAAATATAATAATGAATAGAAATGATAGTGTCCCTTTGCCCACCAATACCAGAGAATGGTTGTTTAACCGCAACAGTATGATTGTCTTAGCCGATATCGCACTGTTTGCGGCTCTATACTTTACCTTACCATTTGATCCTAAAGTGGTATTGGGTATCTGTATGTTAATTTTTGTCGCCATTTTTTGGCTGACAGAAGCCCTACATGTCACTGTAACGGCCATACTCGTCCCGATCATGGCCGTGTTATTTGGTGTTTTTGATACCCAAACGGCTCTAAATAACTTTGCTAACTCCATCATTTTTCTGTTTCTTGGTGGCTTTGCTCTTGCTGCCGCTATGCACCGACAGGGGTTAGATAAGGTTATCGCTGATAAGGTACTTGTTTTAGCCAAAGGCAAAATGAGCGTTGCAGTGTTTATGCTATTTGGTGTAACGGCGGCGCTTTCAATGTGGATCAGTAACACAGCAACGACGGCGATGATGCTGCCTCTTGTTCTTGGTGTCTTGAGCAAGGTGAACTCAGAAAGCGGCCATAAGACTTACGTATTTGTGTTGCTTGGCATCGCGTACAGCGCAAGTATTGGTGGTATCGCGACCATAGTTGGTAGTCCACCGAATGCAATTGCTGCGGCTGAAGTAGGTCTAACATTCACAGATTGGATGCGCTTTGGCATTCCAACGACCTTGATCTTACTGCCTATCTCTATCGCGGTACTGTTTGCGGTTCTAAAACCAAACTTGATTGGTCAGTTTGAGTTGAACAACGAGCCAGTCAACTGGGATAAAGGCAAAATCGTTACTTTAAGCATCTTTGCCGCGACCGTCTGCTTGTGGATTTTCAGTAAGCCTATCAATGCCATGCTGGGTGGCTACGCGAAGTTTGATACTGTCGTTGCACTAGCTGCGATTGTTGCCGTTAACTTTGCACGTGTGGTGCACTGGAAAGACATTGAAAAAACCGCTGACTGGGGCGTATTACTGCTGTTTGGTGGTGGTATCTGTCTAAGTAATGTTCTTAAAGCGACAGGCACGAGTGTTTTCCTTGCTAATGGCTTGAGCGAGCTGATTGCTCACCTAGGCGTGTTCTTTATTATCGCTGTGATTGCCGTGTTTGTGGTGTTCTTGACGGAGTTCGCGAGTAACACAGCCAGCGCAGCATTGCTGATCCCTGTCTTTGCCAGCGTGGCGGAAGCGTTCGGTATGTCACCTGTAGTTCTGTCGGTATTGATTGCCGTAGCCGCTTCTTGTGCCTTTATGTTGCCAGTGGCAACGCCACCTAACGCGATCGTGTTTGGTTCAGGTCATATCAAGCAGAGCGAGATGATGCGTGTTGGACTTATTCTCAACTTCGCCTGTATCGCTGCGTTAACCTTTATCGCGATGACTTTCTGGGCTTAACCAGTCCGTTAAGATTAAAAACCTGCTGTACGGCAGGTTTTTAATATTTCATTCCTACCGAATCGTGAGTAATAGTCGGTAGGGGCGGTAGGCAGTTACTTTTTAAGTGCTACGCATTTTAGCGGTTGTTCATTTTTGTTGGGCGATTTGCGAGTCTTATTGAGGTACATATCTTTATCTGCTCGTGCCAAAGTATCCTGGCAGCAGAGGTAATTTTTCGGACCTGACTGTGCTACACCAACGCTAAGCGATATGTCTTCTCGCAGAGAGGCAAGGTTTTCCATCATGCGTGGAATATAGTTCTCGACGGCGGATTCTTTAGTGCAACTCGGCATGACAACCACGAACTCATCGCCACCAACTCTAAAGCAGAGGTCAACATTGCGAGAAGCGCCTCTGAGGCAATCAGAGACAATAATCAACACGCTGTCGCCTTCTTCATGACCAAACTGGTCATTGAAGTGTTTAAAGTTGTCGACATCGATATAGACGATGGCGACGGGATCGTTTTGTTGTTGTGCTTCTGAAAACAACTTACTGGTAAACTCTTCAAAAGCGCGCTTGTTATAGAGATTGGTCAGTGGATCTAAACGCGCCATCTTTTCAAGGCTTCGCGTTCTTTCTTGAACAATAGACTCGAGCTCATTGACGTACTGAAAGGATTTGTTCTTCTCAATCTCGATTTCGTTCATCATGCTTTTTATGTAAGTATCAAATACATAAGAAACATCAAAGTCAATCAATCGGTCGAGAATGTCACTCAGCATCTGAGCATAATTAGGATCATCCAAATGATTATGAATCGTAGAGATCAGCTTCGCTTTGAGGTAGTTCACCGAAGAGAGATACATTTTCGGGTCTACACCGATGCGTTTGTGGACTAGACCGATACGAAGTCGATGTTCGACATAATCCAAATTGATATCTTTACTGAACAGATCGGTAATGTATTGTCTTAGTGCAGACATTAAGCGCTGTAATGTACCGGCATCACCAATTAATGTTTCGACATCAGGGCTGCGAGTTTGATGGGTATAGAAGTCATCAACAATGGCATCTAAATGACGAGAGATGACCCCTTTCATCGTCCTTAATTCGTTGATATCACTCGTCGTGAGCCTAAAAAGATGCAGTCTTTGTGTTAACTCGGTTTCTGATATTTTTTGTTGTTCAACGAGGGATTTGTCTGTGATTCTCATCTTAACTACCCTTAATACACCTAGCCATGAATCTATATTATAAAACAGTATGCATATTTTGCCTGAATTTGATTGTTGCTAGATGTTATGGGGTATTTGCGATGCTCTTAACGTTAAAAGCCCCGCTATCGTAAGCGGGGCTGATTGCATCGGTGAAACGAGTGGTTAGCCGATGAATAGGAAGAACAGGAATGTAGCGACAATACCAATCAATGCATACGGGAACTGCGTGGTAGCATGTTGCATCGAAGTACATCCAGAACCTTGAGCAGAGAGTACAGTTGAATCACTGAAGAAACAGGAGTGGCTGCCTGCCGCTGAGGCAGAGAGTAGTGCTGCAACAGTTAGGTGTAGAGGCACGCCAAGTTGTTCACCTAGCGGAAGAACAATCGGCATTGCTACCGCAAACGTACCCCAAGATGATGCAGTCGCAAACACAAGGCCCCCAGTGATCATAAAGATGATGGCAGGGAAGTAGGATGCAGATAAGTAAGGGCTAACCGTCTCGATAACATACTGAGTCACACCCAGTGAATCGTTGACGTTTTTGAGCATGAAGCCACCAATAACGGTTGCTAGAGGTAACAGCATGACCTTGATACCGTCGTAAATTGCCTCAAACATGTCGTTCATTGAGATCAGTCGTTGTACCCCATAGAAACAAACCGTAAAGATGATTGCAACGAAGACGCCTGCTAATAGATCGATACCGTAGTACCAACTTGCCGAAACAAGCACGACCATTGGAAGTAGGAAGTTGATAAGACCCATAGTTGGACTGGTGTGTGCTGAAATATCTGAACCAAAATCGATGTCAGCAGCGCCGTCTGGGCGAACTTGTCCGTTTTTAGCACGTTGCTCGGCTTTTTTCATCGCACCAAGATCTGGGATCTTTTCGAGTGCAACCAGCAGAACAATCGCTAGCGTCACCCAACCGTATGCCATGTATGGGATGGCTTCAATGTAGGTCTTGATACCTTCGCCAGATTCGGCCACATTGTTTGCTTCCAGAAGTGAGCTAAAGAATATTGCCCACGTAGAAATCGGTACCAAAATACAAATTGGTGCTGCGGTTGAGTCAACCAGATAAGAGAGCTTTTCACGTGAAATCTGGTAGCCATCCGTCACCTTCTTCATTGAGGATGAGATTGCAATGGCGTTTAAGTAGTCGTCAATGAAGATCACGATACCCAGAACGAATGTCATCAGCATCGACTGGCGACGGCTCTTCACTTTGGTCACCAGCATATCTGAGAAACTGAGTATGCTGCCGCCTTTTTCAAGGATAGCGATCAGGCCGCCCATCAAGCCACAGACCAGAATGATCCAAGCGATGGTTTCATCCATCATAACCGTCATTGAGATATCAACTATCTGCTCAACTGCTTGTGCCGGATTTAGCAGTAAAACCCCAGCAATCGCACCGCTAAATAGCGCTTCTACTGTACGGTGAGTCGTGAGAGCAAAGACGAGTACTAACGCTGTTGGGAGCAGGCTCATCCAGCCATAAGCTTGACCTTCTTCATGGCTAAGGCCAATAGAAGTAAAGAAGATAAAGGTCGCTATCACCAGTAAGGTGACCACAATATGTTGGGTATTGATTTTAAATGGTGCATCCAGCACCTTTGTTTGAGTCGTCATAGCTTGTCAGTCCTTTGTTAAGCTGAGTGCAACATCCAATCGATTTCTAGGGGAGTAACGGCTCGCTCAAATTCCGCGAGTTCACTCCGTTTACAGGCTAGGAATAAATCGATGAATTCTCTCGAGATGTATTGAGCCAACTCGCTGTGTTCCAATTGATCCAGAGCTTCAGACATTCGCACAGGTAAGTCAACAGCATTATCACTAAGAGAAGGAGGGCATTGTTCTTTGGTATAGTTTTCGCTGGCCAGCACCGCGGAGAGCACGACAGCTGCGAGAATGTATGGGTTCACATCTGCGCCTGCAATACGGTGCTCAATACGACGGTTCTTGCTGTCGCTAATTGGTACGCGTAATGCGACACCACGGTGGTTTACTCCCCAGTCAGCTTGGGTAGGTACATAAGCACCAGGCACAAAGCGACGGAAAGAGTTGATATTAGGGCAGATTAACGCCATTGAATCGGATGTTTGCGCTAGCATTGCCGCGATAGTCTGATAAAACAGCGGGCTCTCACTTCCATCAGCTAGGCTAAAGTGGTTGTTACCTTCTTCGTCGACAAGGCTGATGTGGATATGCATGCCATTACCAGCTTGCTCTGCAAAAGGTTTGGCCATAAAAGTGGCATCAAAACCATGTTGGTTGGCAACCTGACGGATGACACGTTTTGCGATGATGATTTCATCACAAACTCGCAACACATCTTTTGAATGGTTGAAGTTGATTTCAAATTGCCCTGGTGCAGATTCAGATAAAGCACCCGATGTGTTCAGCCCTTGCTCTTGAGCCACTTTACTTAGATCGGACAGGAAGTCGGCATAATCATCAAGACCACCAAGGTCATAAACTTCAGTATCTTTTTCACGGACGTGTTTGGTCGGGTTAATGGCGGTTTGCAATTCTCCATTCTCACCGCGTTTCTTATCAATTAGGTAGAACTCAAGTTCTAGAGCAATGCAGGGATAAAGGTTTTTTCGGTGCAGTTTTTCGACCATGCCGCCAAGAATATTGCGAATAAATAGAGAGTTTGGGTTTACTCCCGTTTCATCCATCATGCTCAACAGCAGTTGACCCACTTGAGGTTTTGCCGTTGGCATGAGTGTATCGGCGATAGGGAAGCACATATTGTCTGGTTCGCCCAAATCTTCGCCAAGCCCAGCAGACTCCACTACATTTCCTTTGGTATCCAAGGTAATGGTAGATAAAGGGAGAGCGACCCCTTTATGCAGTTTGTCGAGTCCACTCACTGGGATGCGTTTACCACGTGGAGTGGCGTTTATGTCAGTGAAGATCAGGTCGACAAACTCTATTTCTGGCCATTGCTGTCTAAAATTTTTAACTTCCTGTAAATACGATTCCATTTTTAGTTCTCCAAGTAGCCTGACGAGCGGCGAGCTAAAAATAATTGATTTAACAATTAAGTTACATCATTTAGACCAAAGTCTAAGTAATGACAATTATTTTCTTTATATACAATGATTTAACTTCGTTTGCATGAAAGCGGAGAGTTCATTGTGGGTTTGTTTTGTTAACTATTTTGTAACAGGTGATGGTCTTTTGCTCAATATATTGAGCAAAAAATGGTTCTTTTTTGACCAAAAAGGAGGGGTTGGTCACGATTTGGTCAGAATATCGAACATTGCTGTTGATAATTTTGTACATGGTTTGTAGTGTGAATGTTAAATAAATTGAACACGGAAGCATCATGGCTAAAACAAGCAAACCCGTCATTGGTGTCGTCAGCTGCGCGAAAGAGCTAGGTGGCTACAAGATTCAGTCAGTTAATGACTTTTATCTTCGTGCAGTAAAGGATTTTGGCGGTCTACCTCTGATTCTGGCTCCGGACTTACCAGAAGAAGACATGCAAACCCTTCTCGAATTGTGTGATGGATTTTTGTTTCCGGGAAGTCATTCGAACGTTGCTCCGCATCGCTATAACGCAACGCATGAAGAAGCAAAGAAAGATGAGAAGCGCGATGAGCTGGCATTCTCTCTTATTCGACACGCAGTTGATAAAGACATTCCTTGTTTGGGGATCTGCCGAGGATTCCAAGAGATGAATGTGGCGCTAGGTGGTTCGTTGAATCCAGCTGTTCACGATTCTGGTTTTAGTGACCACAGAGAGAAACCGGTTGAAGATTTTGAACAGAAATATGCACCAGCCCATGCTGTGCTCGTTCAGAAAGAGAGTTTGTTTGAGCAGTGGTTAACAGAAAACCAATGGCAGAACACCAGTTTGTTCGAAGTAAACACCCTACATAATCAAGGGGTCGACCAACTCGCACCACAGTTGCAAATAGAGGCTAAGGCCCCTGATGGTCTGATAGAAGCCTTTAGCCTGCCAGGACAAAAATTTTTCGTTGGCGTGCAGTGGCACCCAGAATGGCAAGCAAAAACCAATCATTTCTCTCAAATTTTATTCAAAGAATTTATGATGGCTGCCTCTGTATAAATCAGGAGCAGAATGAATGGACAATCAAGAGATTGGTAAAAATATTGTTCAGTTAAGAAAACAAAATGGATTGTCACAACGCGAACTCGCTGAGCGAGCGGGCATTACACACAGTGCGATTTCTTCAATTGAGAATGGCAAAGTCAGCCCGTCAGTGAGTTCGTTACAGAAAATAGTTAATGTTTTTTCTTTATCACTTTCTGAGTTTTTCATTGTTGAAAATGATCAAAGTGATGAAACGAAGGTTGTCGTGACACAGGATGAGCTGGTTGAAATGGGCAGCGAATCGGTTTCGATGAAACTTGTCACCAACGGCAGCAAAGATCAGGTAATCGGATTCCTGATTGAAGAATATGCTCCGCACGGTACCACGGGTGCGCGAGAAATCAGACACGAAGGTGAAGAGATAGGTACGGTCCTTGAGGGGGAAATTACTCTTGAGTACCGAGGAAAGTCTTATCTTATCAAGCAGGGCGAATCGTACGTTATTGATACGATGAAACCGCATAAGTTTACTAATCACACAGACAAGGCTTGTCGAATGATAAGCGCGCATACGCCGACCACATTCTAAGTGGGCCTTGCCTTGCCTTGTTGTGATAAACAAGGAGGGCGTATGAAAACCCAAGAGCAATGGATTGAACTCAAAAACAATCTCGTCATTGAGGGCCGATCTTATCTGAATGGCGAGTATTGTGAAGCACAAAGTGGTCAAACGTTAGGCGTATTCAATCCAGCAACGGATGAAAAACTGACTGATATCGCTCGTTGTCAAAGTGAAGATGTCGATCTTGCGGTTAAGTATGCCCGAGATGCTTTTAAAGCTGGCGATTGGAGCAACAGTGCTCCTGCCAAGCGTAAGGCAGTTCTGTATAAATTTGCCGATCTCATCGAGCAGCATTGTGAGCAATTAGCCCTGCTTGAAACCTTAGACACCGGCAAACCTATTTCTCATAGTGTATCAACGGACGTACCTGGCGCAGCCAATTCATTGCGCTGGTATGCAGAAGCAATTGATAAAGTTTATGGGGAAGTCGCACCAACAGAAAAAAATGTTCATGCCTTTATTTCTCATCAACCTATAGGCGTTGTTGCCGCAGTCGTTCCTTGGAACTTCCCTTTATGGATTGCTTGCTGGAAACTTGGACCCGCGCTTGCGGCGGGCAACAGTGTCATCCTTAAACCGTCTGAAAAATCATCTCTAACGGCTATCTACTTAGGTCAACTTGCCGAGCAGGCAGGTCTACCAAAAGGTGTTTTCCAAGTCGTCACCGGTTTTGGACATGAAGCTGGTGACGCTTTGGCTAAACATCATGATGTTGATTGCATCGCGTTTACTGGTTCAACCCGAATCGCGGGTCAGCTAATGATCAGTTCAGGTGAAACAAACCTGAAGCGAGTATTCGCTGAAGCGGGTGGTAAGAACGCCAACATCGTCTTTGAGGACTGTGACGATTTGGATCGCGCAGCAGCGGAAACTGCGGCGGGATGTTTCTACAACCAAGGTGAAGTATGTGTTGCTGCGACGCGTCTGTTGGTGCATGAAAGCATTAAGGATCGCTTTGTCGATAAAGTGATTTCAGCGGCACAGGCATTTATGCCTAAAGATCCTCTAGACACCTCCTCATCAATGGGGGCATTGATTGACAAGGAGCACAAAGCCAAGGTGCTTGAATACATCCTCCTTGGCCAGTCTGAAGGTGCGACGCTTCGCTGTGGTGGCGACGTTCAGGGTCAAGGCGCTTTCGTCGAACCAACCATTCTTGACAACGTCGACAACAAAATGAAAGTGGCTCAGGAAGAGATCTTTGGTCCGGTATTGTGCGTGATTCCATTCAAGGATGAAGCGCAAGCTATTGAGATTGCCAATGACTCACAATATGGCCTTGGTGCAGCACTTTGGAGTAGCAACATCAACCGTGTTCACCGTGTAGCGAAACAGCTACAGGCGGGCTCGGTCTGGGTCAATAACTACAACGAAGGTGACATGACTGTCCCGTTTGGTGGATTCAAGATGAGTGGTAATGGCCGCGACAAATCGCTGCATGCCATCGAGAAATTCACTGAAACTAAGACGACTTGGATTCGTCTACACCCTTAAGCCTGCTGAAGATTAATAAAGGAATATCTCTATGAACAAGCATACGGATTCGTTCTACGCCCATTCTGTACCCAATATGCCTGACTACCCGCAACTGCAAGACCACATTGAGTGTGATGTTTGTGTCGTAGGTGCAGGATTCTCAGGACTCTCTTCTGCCCTGCATTTGGCCGAAAAAGGTTTCAAAGTGGTGGTGCTGGAGAGCGCAAAAGTGGGCTTTGGAGCAACGGGTCGTAACGGTGGACAAATCGTCAATAGCTACAGCCGAGATGTTGATGTACTAGAAAGCCGTTACGACCACGCTCAGGCAAAAGCGCTTTGTGAAATGATTTTTGAAGGTGGCGATATCATTCGTGGCCTGATTGATAAATACAATATTGATTGTGACCATAAACAGGGTGGGCTGTTTACCTCGCTAAATAAAAAGCAGCTTAAAGGGTTGGAAGAGCATAAGAAGAACTGGGAACGCTACGGTAATGATCAGCTTACCTTGCTTGATGCTAACGAGATTGAGCAAGCGGTCGGCACCAAAGTCTACTCTGGTGGTCTGCTTGATATGCGTGGCGGACATATTCATCCACTTAAACTTGCGTTGGGTGAAGCGGCAGCATTCGTCTCTCTTGGTGGGCAAATCTTTGAACAGTCGGCAGTAACTGCGATTGAAAAAGGCGCTAATCCAGTTGCTAAAACAGCGCATGGTAGCGTGAAAGCCAAATACTTAGTGCTCGCTGGCAATGCTTACTTAGGTGGGCTAGCGCCGAACATCAGTAATAAAGCGATTCCATGTGGTACTCAGGTTGTGGCAACAGAGCCATTGTCTGAAGAGTTACTTAAACAGATCTTGCCAACCGATTATTGCGTGGAAGATTGTAACTACCTACTGGACTACTTCCGTCTCAGTGCGGATAAACGCCTGCTGTTTGGTGGTGGTGTGGTATACGGTGCGCGCGATCCAGAAAATATCGAAGCCATTATTAGACCTAAGATGGAAACCGTCTTTCCTCAGCTTAAGGGCATCAAAATTGACTACAGATGGACAGGGAACTTCTTGTTGACCTATTCACGTATGCCTCAGTTTGGCGCGTTTGCTGACAACATCTACTACCTGCAAGGCTACAGCGGCCATGGGGTTACTTGTACCCATTTGGCTGGCAAGCTACTAGCAGAAGCATTAACAGGACATGCAGAGCGTTTTGACGCATTTGCTGCCCTTAGACACTACGCTTTCCCAGGTGGTCGTCACTTCCAGATCCCGTTTACGGCTATGGGGGCGGCGTACTACAACCTGAGAGATAAATTGGCGATTTAGGAACAAAAAGATAAGGAATATCCAATGAGTAAAGTCGTGAAGTTTGCCGCTCTACAGCTAACCATCACCTGGGATCTGGAAGATAACCTCAACAAAGCTAAAGCCGCGATCCGTGAAGCTGCGGCGAATGGCGCAAATGTGATTTTGCCTCAAGAGCTTTTTGCAGCGCCTTATTTCTGCAAAAAGCAGGAAGCGAAGTACTTTGAGTTGGCACAAGAGACCGCTCACTGTCATCTGATTAAAGAGATGAGCGAATTGGCCAAAGAACTTGGTGTGGTGATTCCAGTTAGCTACTTTGAGAAAGCAGGCAACACTTTCTTTAACTCGCTGGTAATGATCGATGCAGATGGAACCGTACTGGACAATTACCGTAAGTCTCATATTCCTGATGGCCCAGGTTACAGCGAGAAGTACTACTTCAGCCCTGGCGATACCGGATTTAAGGTTTGGCAGACTAAGTTTGGTAAGTTTGGTGCGGGTATTTGCTGGGATCAATGGTTTCCAGAGCTTGCGCGCAGTTTGGCTCTTCATGGCGCGGAAGCTATTTTTTATCCAACGGCGATTGGCTCTGAGCCTCAGGATCCAACACTGGATTCACGAGATCATTGGCAACGCACAATGCAGGGGCATTCTGCCGCGAATCTCGTCCCAGTGATTGCTTCCAACCGAGTAGGAACGGAAGTCGATGATGGCATTGAGACGACCTTCTACGGCTCTTCGTTCATTACTGACCACACTGGAGGCAAGCTTGCGGAAGCACCGCGCGAAGGTGAGGCAATCATTTACGCTGAGATCGATTTGGAGCAGACCGCGAAAGCTCGTCACTCTTGGGGCTTGTTCCGTGACCGTCGCCCAGATCTCTACGCTAGTGTAGGCAAGCTTGCAGTATAGGAGGCATTGGAATGCAGTTATTTTCAACGCCTGCACAAGATGGCTTCTATTTTCCGGCTGAGTTTCAGCCGGTTAGCCAAGTTTGGCTAGCATGGCCAGAAAGACGTGACAACTGGCGTGATGACGCCTTACCCGCTCAGCTAACTTTTGCTCGTATCGCCAATGCGATTTCTGAAGTGACGAAAGTCTGTGTTGCGGTAAGTAGCAAACAGTTTGATCACGCTCGTGACTTACTTCAGCCTGAAATTCGGTTAGTTGAAATCCCATTCAACGATGCTTGGATGCGTGATATTGGCCCGACAGTCTTGGTAAACGAGAGTGGTGAACGTCGTGGTATTAGCTGGCAGTTTAATGCTTGGGGCGGTGAGTACAACGGTTTATATGACAACTGGCAACAAGACGATCTCGTCGCCAGTTCGGTGTGTGACATAATCGGCATCGATCACTACCGTGCGCCATTTGTCCTTGAAGGCGGTTCGATTCATACCGATGGTGAGGGCACCTTGTATACCACTGAAGAGTGTTTACTTAGTCCTGGTCGTAACCCTTTGCTGACCAAGCAGCAGATCGAGCAGCAACTCAAGGAGTACCTCAGCATAGAGAAAGTGATTTGGCTTCCTAACGGCTTATTTAATGATGAGACGGATGGCCATGTTGATAATCTTATGCACGTTATTGCTCCCGCTAAAGTGGTGCTGAGTTGGACGGATGACCCAAGTGATCCTCAATATCATCTATCGCGCGAAGCGGAACGGGTGCTCAAATCACAGACCGATGCGCAAGGTCGTGAGATTGAAATTGTGCGTTTACCTTTGCCTGGCCCACTGCATTACAGTGAGAATGAAGCGCAAGGTATTGAGGTAAGCGAAGGAATGAGCCGAGAAGCAGGGGAACGCTTAAGTGCGTCTTATGCAAACTTTCTTATCGTAAATGGCTATGTATTTTTGCCTCTCCTTGATGATAGAACCGATGCTGAGGCGATCTCTGTGCTACAGAGCGCAATGCCGGATCATCAAATCATTGGGATACCGACAAGAGAAGTGCTGTTAGGAGGTGGGAACATCCACTGTATAACGCAGCAGATCCCAGCATAAATAAATCGTAAGCCACGTTAGAACTGATTGCGTGGCGAACACTAGCTTTCAAAAGGAATCACCATGCAACAAATTATTAATCAAAGTCTTCTTTCGTTTATGGTGCCGAGTGAAGAGCAAGGCATTGCCGTGACCAACCCTGCAACCGGAGAACGACTTGGCTTTGCTCCTGTTTCGTCTCAGCAATCCATTTTAGATGGCATTGAACGTTCAAGTGTTGCGCAGAAAGAGTGGGCGGCGAGGTCTGCGAAAGCACGCGGTGCTTTGTTATTGCGCTGGCATCAATTGCTATTGGAAAATAAACAAGACCTCGGCCGTTTAATGACGTTAGAGCAAGGCAAACCACTTGCAGAGGCAGAAGGTGAAGTGGCTTATGGCGCGAGCTTTATTGAGTGGTTTGCTGAGGAAGCAAAACGCACATACGGTGAAACGATTCCTGCGCCAAGTGGCGACAAGCGTTTGCTAACCATCAAACAACCGATTGGTGTGGCTTGTGCGATTACCCCGTGGAACTTCCCGATTGCGATGATTACCCGTAAGGCTGGCCCAGCATTGGCTGCGGGCTGTAGCTTTGTGGTTAAGCCATCAGAGTCTACGCCGCTATCGGCGTTTGCGGTGGTTGAGCTAGCGTATCAGGCGGGTATCCCACGTGATGTACTTCAGGTGGTGCTTGGTGAAGATTCACGTCAGGTTGGTGCTATTTTTACCTCTCATCCTCTGATTCGTAAGCTGTCTTTCACAGGCTCTACTAAAGTGGGCAGCATTCTAATGCAGCAAAGTGCGCACGACATTAAACGCACGTCGATGGAACTGGGTGGCAACGCGCCGTTTATCGTTTTTGATGACGCGGATATCGATGCGGCGGTAGCAGGTGCAATGGCGTCTAAGTTCCGTAACGCTGGCCAGACTTGTGTTTGTGCCAACCGCTTCTATGTTCACAGCACGGTTTATGACGAGTTTGTTGCCAAGTTTGACGCTGCTGTTCAAAACCTCAAAGTCGGTAATGGTCTTGAACAGGGCGTCACCATTGGTCCTGTGATTAGCGAATCTGCTAAGCAGGGAATTCAAAGCTTGATTGATGGTGCGATTGAACAAGGTGCGCAGCCTGTCAGTGAGTTGAAGCAACTTGATGGACTCTTTATTCAGCCAGTGATTCTGAAAAATGTTACCCATGACATGAAGATCGTTTCGGAAGAGATCTTTGGCCCAGTCGCTCCCGTGATTGCTTTTGACAATGATGAGCAACTGATTGAGATGGCCAATGACACCATCTATGGATTGGCTTCTTATTTTTACAGCCAGAATATTCACCGTGTGTGGAAAATTGCTGAAGCGTTGCAGTACGGCATGGTTGGAATTAACGAAGGTATTATCTCTACGGAAGTGGCACCGTTTGGCGGTGTCAAACAGTCAGGCATTGGCCGTGAAGGGGCTAAGCAGGGTATCGATGAATACATGGACGTGAAATATCTCTGCTTTGGCGGCAACTAATTTAAGGAAAAATTAATGAACAACCAACAACTACATCAAAGAAGAAGTCAGGTCATTGCTCAGGGTATGGGCGCTATGTACCCACTCTATGTTGAGAAAGCCGATAATGCCCACGTGTGGGATATTGAAGGCAATAAATACATCGACTTCGCGGCGGGAATCGCTGTAACCAACACAGGTCACGCTAACAAGCGTATCAGTGAAGCGGTAAAAGCTCAGATTGATAAGTTCTCCCATACTTGTGCCATGGTCACCCCGTATGCCTCGTTTGTTGAACTGGCAGAGAAGCTGACAGAGCTTGCTCCGGGCCCATCGGCTAAAAAAGCGATTTTCCTCACCACGGGTGCGGAAGCGGTAGAGAACGCAGTAAAAATCGCTCGAGCTCATACCGGTCGTAGTGGTGTGATTGCATTTAAAGGGGGGTTCCACGGTCGTACTAACATGACCATGGGACTGACGGGTAAAGTGGCTCCATACAAGGCGGGTTTTGGGCCGTTCCCAAATGAGATTTTCCATGCGCCATTTCCGAATGCTTTCCACGGCATTAGCGTCCAGCAGAGTCTACAAGCGATAGAAGATCTGTTTGCTTGTGATATCGAACCATCACGCGTTGCTGCGATCATTTTCGAACCAGTGCAAGGTGAAGGTGGTTTCTACAAGGCACCGAAAGAGTTCGCTCAAGGGCTGCGTCAAGTGTGTGATAAGCATGGCATCATGTTGATTGCCGATGAGATCCAAACCGGCTTTGCGCGTACCGGCAAGATGTTTGCCACTGAGTATCTCGACATTGAGCCTGACATGATGACGATGGCGAAAGGAATCGCGGGTGGTTACCCAATCTCAGCCGTTGTCGGTAAGAGTGATGTTATGGACTCGGCACTACCGGGTGGTTTAGGTGGCACCTACGCGGGTTCGCCTCTTGGCTGTGCCGCTGGTCTGGAAGTGCTCAAAATTATCGAAGAGCTCGATTTATGCGCTAAAGCCCAAGGTATTGGTGAAGTGGTTAATGCTCGTATGATGAAACTGCAACAGTCTGTCCCTGCGATTGGCGAAGTGCGTACCTACGGTGCGATGATGGCCATCGAATTTACTGATCCTCAAACAGGTCAGCCTCTTCAGGATATGACCAAAGCGGTGATCAGCAAGGCACAGGAAAATGGTTTAATTCTGTTGTCATGTGGTGTTAAAGCCAACGTTATTCGTCTGTTACCACCACTGACTATTGAGCCAGAAGTTCTTGAAGAAGGCTTGGATAAACTCGAGAAGATCATTCTCGAAATCGCATAAAATGGAAGACCCGCAATCGCGGGTCTTTTTTTAATCATCAGGTGGAGAGAGCACTAACTTTAGGCGCTGTCTAAGTGATAGCCCCCGATGACTGGCACTATGAAACCAGTAGTAGAAAAAGTCCTGCAATACCAGTAGGAGTATGAAGGTCGCGGCCGTCATTTCGATATCGAATAAACGCCATCCGAATAGCCATTACGAACTACGCCCTGCTTCCCATTGATTGAGGCTGTAGTTAACCCCCGTCTTTTAAGCTCTCTTGAGCAAATTTTTGCCTCTGCTTTTTCTATGATATGCTCTTACGCATCTTGTCTCATTGTCTTTATTTTTATGAACACCGCCTTTTGATAGGACTACGTTAAAATAAAATTTATGGATGGAATATGGATTATAAATACCCCCCAAGAGAAATTATAGACCCAGAAGAAGAGAAAAAGTCTATGGTGGAAAGTCAGGTTAGGCGTTCAAATGCAGCGATAGCTGAATATGATGAAAGGGAAAGAAGAAGAGCTAAACTATTGGCTTCTTTGACTAAAGATAATCCTCCACAGGTAAGTAACGCGCCAATACTCAAATCAAGGCTGTTAAAAAATGAAGAGAATATGAATGCGCTAGGAAGTGGTTCATTTTCTTACCTGTCTATGGGGATGAAAAGCTTTGAAGTATTAAAAGC
>NZ_JATABI010000057.1:0-25114 GCF_036533795.1 Vibrio sp. M250220
GTCAGCTTCGTATCATCTAAATACATGTACCTTGGAAGGGATCAATAACAAGATTAAGCTAATAAAAAGAATGGGCTATGGATACCGAGATACGGAATACTTCTTTATGAAGATAAAAGCGGCTTTCCCCGGAAAGCCGCGATGAACCTAAAAAAAGCGCTGGTCTCTCAACCAGCGCTTTTCTATTTGGATCAGACTCACCTTTGGTGATTAGCCCACATTCTTACGTGCGTTTTGGAACATACGCATCCAAGCACCGTTTTCACCCCAACCTTCAGGAGCCCAAGAGTTTGCCACTGTACGGAACACACGCTCTGGGTGAGGCATCATAATAGTCACACGACCATCCGTCGTTGTCAGGCCTGTAATCGCATTAGGAGAACCATTCGGGTTGTTCGGGTATTGCTGAGTTGGATTGCCATGGTTATCCACGTAACGCACAGCGACAGTACCAGACGCTTCAATCGCTGCTAGATGCTCCGCTCCACGAACTTCAACACGCCCTTCACCATGAGACACAGCGATTGGCAGACGCGAGCCCGCCATACCATCGAAGAACACGGAATCTGACTTCTGAACTTCGACTAAACTAAAGCGCGCTTCAAAACGCTCAGATTCATTGCGTACGAATCTTGGCCAAAGTTCTGCGCCAGGGATCAACTCTTTCAAGTTAGACAGCATTTGACAGCCATTACATACCCCCAAAGAGAAGGTATCTTCACGGTTGAAGAAGCCTTCAAACTGATTGCGCGCTTGTTCATTGAACAAGATAGACTTCGCCCAGCCTTCACCTGCACCCAATACGTCACCGTAAGAGAAACCACCACAAGCAACCAGACCTTGGTATTGGTCCAGAACAGCCTGACCAGTCAGGATATCGCTCATGTGGATATCGGTCGCTTCAAAACCTGCACGGTCAAATGCAGCCGCCATTTCAACATGAGAGTTAACGCCCTGCTCGCGCAGAATAGCCATTTTCGGCTTGGCGCCTGTCGCAATGTACGGAGCTGTAATATCTTCTTTAACATCGAAGCTCAATTTAACGTTGAGACCTGGGTCTGAGTTATCTTTCTTCGCTTCAAACTCTTGATCCGCACACACTGGATTATCACGCAGAGCCTGCATCTTATGGGTAGTTTCCGCCCAGATAGTACGCAGTTCAGTACGATTACGCTCAAGAACGACTGAATCACCAGACTTAATAACAAGCTCATCAGAAGCATCGACTGAACCGATCACATGTGAACAAGTTTCTAGACCATTTGCTGCCAAGGTTGAAAGCACTGTGTCTAGGTCAGAATTTTTCACCTGAATCACGGCACCAAGTTCTTCGTTGAACAGAGCCGCAAGAGTATCGTCACCCAAGGCAGCGATGTCAGCATTGATACCACAGTGACCTGCGAATGCCATTTCGGCCAAAGTAACGAATAGACCACCGTCGCCTTTATCGTGGTAAGCCACAACTTGATCATTTGCGACAAGAGCCTGAATACCCTCGTAAAAACCTTTAAGTTGTGCTGCATTGTCTACATCAGCAGGTTTGTCACCAAGCTGCTTGTACACCTGTGCAAGCGCTGTTGCGCCTAGACGATTCTTACCATTACCCAAGTCGATAAGTACCAGGCTAGTGTCGCCTTTGTCAGTGCGAAGCTGAGGTGTAATCGTCTTACGAATATCCTCAACACGCGCGAATGCAGTGATAATTAGAGACAGTGGAGACGTCACTTCTTTCTGTTCACCGTTCTCTTCCCACTTGGTTTTCATTGACATCGAATCTTTACCAACTGGGATAGTCAGTCCAAGCGCCGGACATAGCTCTTCACCAACAGCCTTCACCGCTTCGTAAAGACCCGCGTCTTCACCTGGGTGGCCTGCTGGAGACATCCAGTTTGCAGACAATTTAATATGTTTGATGTCACCAATGTTGGTCGCAGCGATGTTCGTGATTGCTTCGCCCACCGCAAGACGAGCTGATGCACCAAAATCTAGTAGAGCAACTGGAGTGCGCTCACCCATTGACATTGCTTCACCGTGGTAAGTGTCGTAGCTTGCTGCCGTTACTGCGCAGTTTGCAACTGGAACTTGCCATGGACCAACCATTTGGTCACGAGCGACCAGACCTGTTACGGTGCGGTCACCAATCGTGATAAGGAACGTTTTTTCAGCCACTGTTGGTAAGCGTAGAACGCGCTCTAGCGCATCATTTAGTTCAATACCTTGACGATCAATCGCTGGGTTGTTCACCTTCAGCGTTTTCGCGTCACGGTGCATCTTCGGCGTTTTACCTAGAAGAACATCCATTGGCATATCGATTGGTGTGTTGTCGAAGTGTGAATCTTCTAGCTTCAATTTACGTTCTTCTGTCGCGATACCAACAACAGCATATGGTGCGCGCTCACGCTTACAGATAGCATCAAATGCTGCCATATTTTCTGGTGCAACCGCTAATACATAACGCTCTTGCGATTCATTACACCAGATCTCTAATGGGCTCATACCCGGTTCATCATTTGGTACGTCACGTAGCTGGAAGATACCACCACGTTCACCGTCATCAACAAGCTCTGGAAGTGCGTTTGAGATACCGCCAGCACCAACATCATGAATAAAGGCGATTGGGTTTGCTTCGCCTAGCTGCCAACAACGGTCGATCACTTCCTGACAACGACGCTCCATTTCTGGGTTTTCACGTTGAACTGATGCGAAGTCGAGATCTTCGGCTGATTGACCAGATGCCATTGAAGACGCAGCACCGCCACCAAGGCCGATATTCATTGCAGGGCCACCAAGCACAATTAGGCTTGCTCCTACTGGGATTTCTTTCTTCTGTACATGCTCTTCACGGATGTTACCCATACCACCAGCAATCATAATTGGCTTGTGGTATCCACGGATCTCTTCACCTGCGTGAGAATTAACTTTCTCTTCGTAAGTACGGAAGTAACCAAGTAGGTTTGGACGACCAAATTCGTTGTTGAACGCCGCACCACCTAGAGGACCTTCTAGCATGATATCTAGAGCGTTAACGATACGACCAGGCTTGCCAAAATCGGTTTCCCAAGGCTGCTCAAAGTTTGGAATACGTAGGTTAGAAGTCGTAAAACCAACTAGACCTGCTTTTGGTTTACCACCGATACCGGTTGCGCCTTCATCACGGATTTCACCACCGGAGCCCGTAGATGCCCCAGGCCAAGGAGAGATAGCCGTTGGGTGGTTATGTGTTTCCACCTTCATGAGAATGTGTGCTTTCTCATGGTTGTAGCCATACTGACGTGTTTCTGGATTAGGGAAGAAACGACCAACATTAGAACCCACCATAACCGCTGCATTATCTTTGTAAGCCGACAGCACGTTATCTGGTGTCACTTGATAAGTGTTTTTGATCATTTTAAACAAAGACTTCTCTTGCTTGATGCCGTCGATTGTCCAGTCTGCATTAAAGATCTTATGGCGACAGTGCTCTGAGTTTGCTTGTGCAAACATCATCAGTTCGATGTCAGTTGGGTTGCGTTCAAGTTTGTTGACGAACGCATCGTAGAGATATTCAATTTCGTCATCAGCCAAAGCTAGGCCTAGGGTAACGTTTGCTTTTTCAAGCGCATCACGACCACCTGCAAGTAGGTCAACATCCGCGACTGGCACAGGCTCAGCAACTTGGAACAAAGCTTGTGCAGAATCGAAATCAGTGAAAATGACTTCCATCATGCGATCATGAAGGATAGCTTTTAGCTCAACTAGTTGAAGTTCTGTAAGTTCGGTTGAGGATTCGATGTAGTAAGCCGTACCGCGCTCAAGGCGAACCACTTTGTCCAGACCACAGTTATTGGCGATATCCGTCGACTTTGACGACCAAGGAGAGATCGTTCCTGGGCGAGGAGTCACAAGCAGAAGCAAACCTTGTGGTTCATGCTCTTCAATTGTAGGACCGTAAGTCAGTAGTTTTTCAAGTTTCTCAACTTCAGACTCATCGAGATCAGCTGATAGTGCTGTAAAGTGAGCGAACTCTGCGTAGATGCCAGTTACTGGCAGACTTAGTTCACGACAAAGCTCTAGAAGCTTGTTAACACGAAATTCAGATAGAGCTGGGGAGCCACGAAAAATTCTCATGTGCTTAGGTCTCTTATGCAATTGGTTAAGGTCTATTGACCTGAGGTGATATTGGAATAAATTCAGTAAGTTAGGACATATCACTTCGAACTTATGCCGATTGCACCTCTCTGTTGCGAGCGCATTATATAGTAATTATTTTTGTGATGTAACACCAAAAGCAACCGTTTGCGTCATTTTTTTTGTCAAATTTGAGATACACCAAAATTCCTCATTACCAGAACAGTTATCCCGAAGCCTGACTGATTATCTTGCCTTGTCATGACACTTTGATATAAATGCCCTACTAGATGTATGAGAATGTCGTTAATGAAAAAGCATTATCTAAACCAACTTAAATCTGTGTGCGCGTTGCTATTCTGCGCCTTGGTGCTTTCTGGTTGTCAAATAGAATCCGAACCAAAGAGTGAGTTGGACTTAATTAAAGAACGTGGTGTATTGCGTGTTGGCACACTCAACAATCAACTTTCTTACTTTATCGGACCAGATGGCCCTGCTGGACTGGATTACGAACTTGCTCGTGAGTTTGCCAATGAACTCGGCGTCCAGCTTGAAATGAAACCGGCATACAGAATATCAAGCCTATACCCAGCACTGAAAAATGGTGAAATTGATATAATCGCAGCGGGCTTGAGCCAATCTCCAGAGCGTCTAAAACTCTTCCTCCCAGGGCCTGCCTACTACTACGTGAGTCAACAGCTTGTATACAAGAAAGGAAACTGGCGTCCAAGAAACCTTGAGCAGTTGCTTGAGAAGCAGGCTGAGCTTATTGAAGCCAATAGTGGTGAAGATGTACTGAGAATTGTCAGCGACTCTCATTTTAACCGCACACTAGCAGCAATTCAGGCCGAACAGCCACAATTGTCTTATGATATTGACCCAAATGCCGACGTAAATGATCTCCTTAAGCAGGTTTCCTCTGGAGAGCTGCGCTTTACTGTCGCGGACTCGGTAGAAATTTCGCTCTCACAACGAATTTACCCAGATATTGCCCTCGCCTTTGAACTGACAGAAGACCAACCCATCTCTTGGTTCTTGCGTCGTTCTCAAGATGAGAGCTTATACGGTTTGATCATAGAGTTCTTCGGGGCGGTTAATCAGTCTGGTCATCTCGCATCGCTTGAAGAGAAATACATTGGTCACATTGGCAATTTTGACTATGTTGATACACGTGCTTTCATTCGTGCGCTAGACTCCAAATTACCGAAGTGGTCTCCACTATTTAAAAAGTATTCGGATGAGTTTGACTGGAGACTTGTAGCAGCTCTGGCTTATCAAGAGTCACACTGGAACCCTAAAGCTAAATCGCCAACGGGTGTACGTGGCATGATGATGTTGACTCTCCCTACGGCAAAAAGTGTGGGGGTGAACAATCGTCTCGACCCAGAGCAGTCCGTTCGTGGAGGCGTCGAGTACTTGCGCAGAATGGTGGCTCGAATTCCAGACTCGATCGATGAACATGAAAAAATTTGGTTTGCGCTGGCTTCCTATAACGTGGGTTATGGTCACATGATGGATGCACGTAGACTGACCAAGACGCAAGGTGGAAACCCAGATGCTTGGTCTGACGTAAAAGATCGACTGCCACTGCTGCGTCAGAAGAAATACTACAGCCAAACTCGCTACGGTTTTGCTCGTGGAGATGAAGCTCGCCGCTATGTTGAGAATATTCGCCGCTACTACCAGAGTATTATTGGACACGTCGAACAGCAGACGGTTGAAAATGGCGACATCAGCATTGATGATCTCGCGGTTATCCAACTGCCTGAAATGGAAGAGTCTGAAGAAAGCCTAAGCGCTGAAGATGAGTTAGAAACACTGGAATCTGAAGCCCTCGTCGAGCCATCAACTAATCAGTAGACACCCTATGTTTGAGTGCGCAGTTTTGGTTAAAATCCGCGCACTTAATCATTATTTACTCACTCAGAGATAATATCGTGTTCAAGATCACTTGCGAAGTTTCTTGGAATTGTAACAATTGCGAGGTATAAGACGTTTATCGTCACATAATCAAGTGCTTCTCTGCACTTGAGAGTTTGATTGAACATTAACCAAAACAGGAGGTTGTTTTATGCTTAGACGTAAAATGCAGTCAAAACGCCTTAACAAGACCGTTGCTGCAAATCGCCGTAAGCGCATGCTGAGTAACAACAAGAAAAAGGTGATCGCACGTCACCGCGCCTTTATGCAACTAATTATTGCCGCATAACCCCGCATAGCAAACATCTTAACCACAAGATGTTTGCTTATGACCCGCTTTCCTTCAGTCTTTTTTGTCTCTGCTTGTTTCGTCCATTTGCTCTAAGCGTATTGCCTGACGTTGCTGTTTCTTCTCTTTGCGTCGACGTTTAAAGAACGCTTGTAACTGAGACCGGCACTCCTCTTCAAGCAACCCTTGTTCAATATCTGCATAATGGTAAGCGGCTTGATGCTCAAACAAGTTGAGAACCGTTCCTGCCGCACCGGCCTTAAGATCAGGTGCACCAAAAACGATTCGCTTGACTCGACTATGTAATAACGCTCCCGCACACATAGGACATGGCTCTAACGTTACATACAGAGTGGTATCGAGTAGTCGATAGTTCTGCAACACATGGCCCGCCTTACGAATAGTCTGCATCTCAGCGTGCGCGCTAGCATCATGCTGGCCAATAGACTCATTCCAGCCTTCCGCAATAACTTTACCCTCTTTGACTAAGACCGCACCAACAGGCACTTCTCCCTTTGCTTCGGCAAGCTCAGCAAGCTCGATAGCGCGGCGCATAAACAGTTCATCTTGAGGGGTAAATTGAGAATCTGACACAGAGAACTCCAAAATCTAGCATAGCGGCTGTGGGCTGGTGATTTTACTCAAAGAGTGAGTGATCTGAAAGGAGAACTCTCTATTTGTCTGGTTTATCGCCGAAACGAAAAAGCGCCGGTCTTTCAACCAGCGCTTTATTAAATGTTACTAAACAATCTCAGCGTTCTTACATGCTGTAAGTGTATGGAGCTTGGATACCTAGAGGGATACCTAGCATCCAGTAGACAACTAGGAAGATTGACCAACCGATCAGCATTGCAATCGAGAATGGCATCATTAGAGATGCAAGTGTTCCGATCCCTGTCGACTTCACGTAACGTTGACAGTAAACCACGACTAGCGGGAAGAATACCATCAGAGGTGAAATGATGTTAGACACCGAGTCACCAACACGGTAAGCCGCTTGAGATAGCTCAGGAGAGATACCGACAGCCATTAGCATTGGAACTAGGATTGGACCAATCAGAGCCCACTTCGCTGACGCAGAACCAATAAGTAGGTTTACAGATGCAGTCAGTAGAATCATACCAATGATTGTTGCTTCACCCGGTAGGTTCATGACTTTTAGGCCTTGAGCACCGTAAAGCGCTAGCATAGTACCGATGTTTGACTGAGCGAACGCCGATAGGAACTGTGCACAGAAGAACGACATGACAATGTACGCACCCATTGTAGACATAGTGTCAGCCATCGCTTTAATGATGTCGTTACTTGTCTTGAACGTACCTGAAACACGGCCATATACGTAGCCTGGGATGATAAACAGAATAAAGATCAGCGGAACAATCGATTTCATCAGCGGTGCAGAGAACGCCGTAATCTCACCAGCTGGAGAACGTAGTGCTGAATTCTCAGGAATGATCGCAGCGATAAGTAGCGCGATGCCCGCCATCATAGCCCAACCAGCGTAACGGAACGCTTTTGATTCTAGCTCTGAGAAAGAACCAAGATCTGGTGCTTTTTCAGCATCTTCGTCGATAGGTGAATTTGCTAGACGAGGTTCGATGATTTTCTCTGTCACGTACCAACCGATAGCAACAATGATCACTGAAGATAGGCCAGTAAAGAAGATGTTTGCTAGAGGGTTTACTACATATTCTGGATCGAGAACCTGAGCCGCAGTCTGTGTAAAGCCAGCAAGTAGCGGATCAATACCTGAAGGAATGAAGTTAGCTGAGAAGCCACCCGACACACCCGCAAACGCTGCCGCGATACCCGCTAGAGGGTGACGACCTGCCGCGTGGAAAATAATACCACCTAGTGGAATAACCAGAACGTAGCCCGCATCTGCCGCTGTGTGCGAAACGATCGCAACCAGAATTAGCATTGGAGTCAGCAGCTTCGCTGGAGTGAAGTTAAGCATCTTCTTAAGGCCAGTTGTAATAAAGCCAGAAGAGTCAGCAACACCAACACCTAACATCGCGACTAACACGATACCTAGTGGTGCAAAACCAGTAAAGGTTGTCACCATATTCGCGAGAAAGCTTGCTAAAGATTCGCCAGTCAAAAGGTTTTTAATTTCAAGAGCTTCACCCGAACGTGGATTGATCAGGTCAAATGTAACGTTGGAGAGCAACGCTGACGCAGCCCAAGTAATAACAAGTGCCCAGAAAAATAAAATGGCAGGATCTGGGATCTTGTTACCTGCGCGTTCGATAAAGTTTAAGAAGCGATCCATCCCACTCGGCTTCGAAGATGGTGCCTTATTTACTGCTTGGTTACTCATGGTAACTCCATATGTGATGTTGTTGCCTAAGGCTTCTTGTAATTGTTTTGTCAGCCTATGATTCGACTGTCATTCTATAAAATAGCCTTACTAAAAGCACAAGATTCTGTGTATTTTTCCATAATTGGAGACATATTTTGCAAAAACACCATTAACGTGCAACAAAGCCAATACAAATACCCATCACGACATGAAACAATTTTGAAACCAAAACGTAAAACATAGATCTCGCTTTTGAGTTTTGAGCGCTAATACGACATAGATATGAAACTAATGCAACATGCGTATTGTTAATCAGAAAACATCGTCTTCAGGGTAACCATTTGGGGCTGCCCTAGTCGGTCATTCCATTCAACATACACTTCGACTTGTTTAAGGTTTACTGAAGATGGCCACGACATACTCTGAATTTGCCACGCCAATTGGAATTTTGAGTGTGAGCTGGAATCGGTGCCGCTAGCTAATGAACTCACACCTAGAAAACCAGCGTGACTTCTTAGCCGCTCGGCTTTCTGCTCAGCGATACTTAATGCTGTCACGCTATCCACCGCAAACTCGGCTCTCTGCTCTATGTATACCTGAAGTTGCACCAACGCCAATGAAGTCATTCCACTTAGCAACATAGTAATAAGAACTTCTATAAGGCTAAAGCCAGTTTGCCTATTCCGCATTCCAACCTCCATGTAGCCAGCGAATCACAGTGTTTTCCGCGTTAGGATGGGTTATTACAGACTGTATGGTCTCATCAGTGGTTTGTTCACCATAATAAAAACGCCTGCTGATACCATAATTTCGCCTTGTAGCCCGAATAACAAAACGTTGGCTGCCTAGCGGCTCAATCAATAACTCATCTAATTCCATCGCTGTCAGACAATCATTGAACAGCTCCTCTCTTTCTACAGGCGATGATAGAACTAGCACATTCGGGTGTCGCTTTATTCGGGCAAAGGCACACTCGATTCCCCCTTCAACTAACCAGTGTGTTTGACTTAATTTAATCTGATTCTGTGCCTGTTTAATGTGAAAAAATACCCCTCTAAAAAGCCCCATAGACACACCTAAAGCCGCTGTTAGTAACACGCTACTCAAAATTAATGTCACTATGCCTTTCTGCTTCACTAATCGTTCCTTACTCGCACTGTTATCTGAGAGGAGTAATTTACCTCCGGCGCTTGAGTTAGCTGACCAGCTAAACGAACAGAAACAAGCTGACTAGCACTTGCGTGCTCACTAGTGACTTCCGTTGAGACTTCGAATTCAGAGACAGAGATAAGTTTGGGATCGAAGAGGTTATAACAGTTACCGAGTAAACCTGATTCAGCCGCTGAAGAGATACCTAAAGGTGCAGACGTATGCTTCTCGCATATTTTCAGCTGACCGACTGACGAAGTGGTTGAAACGTAATACTTAAAAAATACATTGCGAAATAGCTCTTCATCAGAAGACGCCGCTCGATAGACATAACCAAACTGTTGACTGTCAGGATTCACATAGATGGTTTTGGTACTACCAACAAGCCTAACCGATACTCCTCGTGCATCATTGAATCCTGCACGTTTTATATCCTGCTTAATGTGCAGCATGACACTTTCTATACTGTCGACAAGAAGTAAACGCTCACCTCTATGCTCAGTAATTTTCAGACTTGCCAAAAGAATTGAGCTGACGACACCTAACGTCATCACGCCCATTAATGACGCCACCAGTATTTCAATCATTGTCGAACCATACTGAGTGTTGTTGCTAACATGCCGCATAACCAAAACGCTCGGCTCCTTCAGCGCAAACCACCACCCTATTGGCAAAAAATGAACTCTTTAGCCGCAACTTATGATCGCTTTCCCCCTCGACATAGAATTCAAAACTGCCGTTCTCGACTCGACCGCGTACCCCATAAAATCGGATTCTGTCTCTAGTGTAATTCCAACTCAGTTTTATCGAAGCAAACGTGCGACCGTCAATTAAGAGTATGGTTTCCCCACTGTCGACAACCTGTGAATCCGTCAAGGTTATTCGCCATAACCCCGCTTGCTGTTCAGAACCGAGGTCAGTAATGTGAACCCAGAGATCTTGATTCCTTGCGATCGCCTCAGAACGGCTCTGCATCATAAACCCCTTTAGCTCATTCGCCACACGCTTCATCTGAAGAGCATGACTCATCTGCAACATACTCGGAATTGCTGCTGACATGAGTAAGGCCATTAAAATCAGCCAAATGAGTAGCTCAATCAGAGTAAAGCCGAGAGACGTTTTCCACTTCATCATGTAAATCAATGTCTATGCACAACCATTCTTGAAGTGACCTTAACAGTCAATAAGATTATGAAAATAAACAAATAATAAGACTAGAAGCAGATTCAAATGACGTATTCAAAAACGAGCAACATTAGACCAAAGGGTATGACATTGATCGAGTTATTAGTCGTCGTCATGCTGGTAACCATTTTTGCCTCGATTCTCTATCCAAACTATCAGAGCCAAATTCTCAAGGCACATCGCGCTGCAGCCATTAGCGACTTGGCGAAAATTCAGCTCGAACTGGAGCGTCAGTATCGGGGAAGTTACGCATTGGCAGCCGAAAATGTGCTGCCAGATGGCTACTGCGCTTGGTGTAAAACCAATGCCCGTCAGTTTTCTTTTTCGATATCAGCGACAGAAAACCGCTACACCATAAAAGCCCACCCAACTCACTCTCAGACGAGCGACGAGTGCGGTGGAGAAAGGTACCAATCCCTCAGCCTAAATCAGGCTGGAGAGTACAGCCCGATAAAATGCTGGCAATAAAAAAGCCTGCGCGGAGGCAGGCTTTTACAGTTGAATAAAACCATTAGCTGGTTAGGTCATCAAAGAACTTTTTCACTCCGTTGAAGAAGCCTTCAGACTTAGGCTTGTGCTTTGTCGCAGCTTCACCACCACATGATTCTTCAAACTCTTTAAGCAGCTCTTTTTGACGAGAACTTAGGTTAACTGGCGTTTCCACGACAAGCTTAACGATAAGATCACCAATACCGCCACCGCGAACACCCTTAACACCTTTACCACGCATACGGAACATACGACCGGTTTGAGTTTCTGACGGTACTTTCAGATTAACACGACCATCCAGTGTAGGGACTTCAACCTCTCCGCCTAGCGCTGCCATAGCAAAGCTAACAGGAACTTCACAGTACAAGTTGTTGCCGTCACGTTCGAAGATATGGTGCTCTTTCACGTGAACCTGAACGTATAGATCACCGGCTGGTGCACCCATTTCTCCAGCTTCACCCTCACCAGACAAGCGGATGCGATCACCTGTGTCCACGCCTGCAGGAATCTTAACATTAAGAGTTTTGGTTTTCTGTTTGCGACCTTGACCATGACATACGTTACATGGGTCTTTGATGATCTTACCTTTACCATGACAGGTAGGACAGGTTTGTTGAACCGCGAAGAAACCCTGACGCATCTGAACTTGACCATGACCATGACAAGTGCCACATGTCTCAGCAGAAGTGCCTTTCTTAGCACCGCTACCTTCACAAGAGTCACAGTGAACAAGTGTAGGTACATCAATTTCTTTCGAGACACCACGAACCGCTTCTTCTAGCGACAACTCCATGTTGTAGCGTAGATCTGCACCACGCTGCGCACGTTGCTGACCACCGCCACGACGACCGCCACCAAAGATATCGCCAAATACGTCACCAAAGATGTCACCGAAATCTGCGCCGCCGCCACCAAAGCCGCCACCGCCCATACCACCTTGTTCAAAGGCCGCATGACCATACTGGTCGTAAGCTGCTTTCTTTTGTGGATCGAGCAGGATTTCATACGCTTCTTTTACTTCTTTAAACTTATCTGCGGCGCTCTCATCACCCTGATTACGATCCGGGTGGAACTTCATTGCTAGGCGCTTGTACGCCTTTTTAATATCACGCTCTGATGCATCGCGGCTTACGCCTAATACTTCGTAAAAATCACGTTTTGACATGTTTCTCGTCACCAAATTTATTACTGCAAACGGTCAACACCGCTTGGTGTTATATCGATCTAACTAATGGCTCTGAATTTTAACGACTTCGCGCTAAAAAGACACTTTTAGTTAGATGGACATAATTTACAAACATACGGGCGTATGAGTTTCCTCAAACGCCCGCATCATATTCAAGTTAAATCAGATTCAAGAATTACTTCTTGTCTTCTTTCACTTCTTCGAACTCTGCGTCAACTACGTCGTCATCTTGCTTAGACTGTTCACCAGCGTCACCTGCTTGTTGAGCTTGTGCTTGCTGTTGAGCAATTTCCATTAGCTTCTGAGCCGCAGCCATAAGCGCTTGTACTTTAGCATCAATCGCTTCTTTGTCTTCGCCTTTACGAGCGTCTTCTAGTTCAGAGATCGCTGCTTCAATCTTCTCTTTCTCTTCAGCTGGTAGAGCGTCACCCGCTTCTTCTACTTGCTTACGAGTACCGTGAATCATTTGGTCAGCTTGGTTACGAGCGCTTGCTAGTTCTTCGAACTTCTTGTCCGCTTCTTTGTTAGCTTCTGCTTCTTGAACCATTTTCTCGATTTCTTCATCGCTCAGACCGCCAGAAGCTTGGATAGTAATCTTCTGTTCTTTACCAGTCTGCTTATCTTTCGCTGATACGTGAAGGATACCATCCGCATCTAGGTCGAAAGTTACTTCAATTTGTGGCATGCCACGTGGCGCAGGCTGAATGCCTTCTAGGTTAAATTGACCTAGAGACTTGTTGTACATTGCTTGCTTACGCTCACCTTGAAGCACGTGAATAGTTACCGCGTTCTGGTTGTCTTCTGCTGTAGAGAAAACTTGGTTCGCTTTAGTTGGGATAGTCGTGTTCTTCTCAACGAGTTTAGTCATTACGCCGCCCATAGTCTCAATACCTAGAGACAGAGGAGTAACGTCTAGTAGAAGTACGTCTTTCACTTCACCAGCAAGTACACCACCCTGAACTGCAGCACCCATTGCTACTGCTTCGTCTGGGTTAACGTCACGACGCGCTTCTTTACCAAAGAACTCAGCAACCTTAGCTTGAACCATAGGCATACGAGTCTGACCACCAACTAGGATTACGTCAGTGATATCGTTAACCGATAGGTCAGCATCTGCTAGAGCAACTTTTAGCGGCTCAAGTGAGCGTTGTACTAAGTCTTCAACTAGAGATTCTAGTTTCGCACGAGTCACTTTAACGTTCATGTGCTTAGGACCAGTCGCATCCGCAGTAACGTAAGGTAGGTTTACGTCAGTTTGAGTCGTAGAAGAAAGCTCAATTTTCGCTTTTTCTGCCGCTTCTTTAACACGCTGCATTGCTAGAGGATCTTTCTTAAGATCGATACCTTGCTCTTTCTTGAACTCATCCACTAGGTAGTTAATCATGCGGTTATCAAAGTCTTCACCACCTAGGTGTGTGTCACCGTTAGTTGCTAGAACTTCGAATGTTTTCTCGCCTTCAACTTCATCAATCTCAATGATAGAGATATCGAAAGTACCACCACCAAGGTCGTATACCGCGATAGTGCGGTCGCCGCCAGACTTGTCTAGACCGTAAGCTAGAGCTGCTGCTGTTGGTTCGTTGATGATACGTTTAACTTCTAGACCTGCGATACGGCCAGCATCTTTAGTTGCTTGACGCTGAGCATCGTTAAAGTAAGCAGGTACTGTGATAACTGCGCCAGTTACTTCCTCACCTAGGAAGTCTTCAGCCGTTTTCTTCATTTTCTTAAGTACTTCAGCAGAAACTTGAGGAGCTGCCATTTTTTGGCCTTTCGCTTCTACCCAAGCATCACCGTTGTCAGCCTTAACAATTTTGTATGGCATGATTTCGATGTCACGTTGTACTTCTTCGTCTTCAAAACGACGACCGATCAAACGCTTGATTGCAAATAGCGTGTTTTCTGGGTTAGTAACTGCTTGACGTTTCGCAGGTTGACCTACTAGCGTCTCACCATCTGTGTATGCAATTACTGACGCTGTGGTACGCTCACCCTCTGCGTTTTCAATTACGCGTGGTTTGTCGCCGTCTAGTACAGCAACACATGAGTTTGTAGTACCTAAGTCAATACCAATGATTTTACCCATCAGGCTATCTCCGAATAAATTTCTATTTTCGTTTTGCTATATCCCCTATGTGGGGGATCGAGAATCGGGTTTCAACCCTTGCTCACAAACAAAAATAATTATGTTTGCTTCTCTTATGCCCAATAGATAAGGGCGCCAAATCTCTTTTCAAGGGACAAAACAAAAAAAAATAGAAAAAGATTAGATAAATGAGCAGGAGCAAGAATGAAATATAAAAAAGCGAGGCACTTGGCCTCGCTCTACTTTCATCAATTAAGATTACGCGTTGTTTGCTTGAGCTGGTTTCACTTCTGCTTCTACTTCATCTTTACCGATTTCGCCTTCGCTTGTTGCAACAATGGTGTTCACCGCTGTGTCACCTACTACGTTTGAAGAGGTACAGAACATATCGTTGATACGGTCAACCGCTGCGATAATTGCTAGACCTTCTGGTGGAAGACCTAGTTGGTGAAGTAGAACACCAACCATAACAACACCGCCACCTGGTACACCACCCGCACCAATCGATAGAAGCAGGATAGTTAGACCTAGAGTAAACACATCTGCTGTATTGATAGGCTGACCAAATGCGTTAGCGACGAAGATAGTTGCCAATGCGATGTAAATAGACACACCAGACATGTTCATCGTTGCACCTAGTGGTACACCAAAACCTGCAACCGATTTAGAAACGTTTAGTTTCTCAGTTAGGGTGCGCATTGTTACTGGAATCGTTGCGTTAGAGCTTGCTGTTGATAGTGAGAACAGAACCTGCTCACGCGTCGCACGTAGGAATGCCTTTGGAGACGTCCCCGTTGCAATGCCTACCGCCATTGGGTAGAAGATGAAAATCCAGAATACTAGCATTGTTACAACGAGTGCTACATAGCCCGCAACAGACATAAGCGTGTTTGCGTCTAGAGTCGCGCCTAGTTGAATCATCAGAGCGAATACACCGTATGGTGCTAGGCTCATGACGAGACCAACAAGCTTCATCATAATTTCATTAGCCATCTTGAAGGTACGGATAGCAGGGCCACCGCGTGAATCAAGCGCTTGAATAGCAAGTCCAGTCAGAATCGCCATGAAGATGATTTGTAGCATGTCACCGTTAGCAAAAGCCTGTACAGGGTTGCTTGGTACAATGTTGACGACTAGAGAGAAAATATCTGGTGTTTCAGTTGTCGTTAGCTTAACGCTCTCTGAGATAGTACCAGCTAGGTTGGCATCAGCACCTGGTTGGAAAATCATACCAACGGTCAGAGCTGCTGCGATCGCGATAATGGTGTTGATAATGTAAAGAGCAAAAGTTTTACCACCAAGACGACCAAATGCGGTGATGTCTTTTAGATCGACAATACCACATACGATTGATACATATACTAAAGGCACTACAAGTAGTTTGATCAACGATACAAACATACCACCAGCGCCTTCAGCGGCACCAAGAAGGTAAGTATCAAAAATAGCAATTCCACTAAATAAGTACTGGATTGCCGTACCGATCAGAAGACCAGCAAACAAGCCTACAAAAATCTTGCTTGAAAGCGATTTATCCATCATCCAACTCCAGAATGTTGTGTTTATTAATTATGTTTTTATAGATTATTCCGCCACGTTTCATGGTTGAGTTCGCACATAATACACACTGAAGTTACAAAATAAAGCCTTTGTTTACGATAATGTTACAAGTTTCTAATCAGAAATTAATTTTCGGTTACACTTTTATCTAAGGATAATTCACTAAATCAACACCTTGTGTGGCAGTATGAAATCCGGTTTTAACCATAAAAAAAGAGAGGCTAAGCCTCTCTTTTGATACAAAAGTCGTTCTACAGGTCAGAATTTACTTAGCAACCATTACCATTGCAGGGCGCACTACACGACCGTTCAGTTCATAACCTTTCTGCATTACAAACATGACTGTGTTTGATTCATGATCTGGACTTTCTTGAATCGACATCGCTTGATGCAATTCTGGGTTGAACGTTTCGCCTTCAGGATTGATCTCTTTCAAACCAAACTTAGAAACGGTATCGACAAACGTTTTATGCGTCAGCTCAACACCTTCAAGAAGTGGTTTAATCACTTCATTTTCAGTATCTGCGGCTTGAATCGCACGCTCTAGGTTATCGATAACAGGGAGTAACTCTTCCGCGAACTTGTTTAGTGCGTACTTACGAGCCTTATCGATCTCAGTTTCAGTGCGGCGACGCATGTTTTCAACTTCAGCTTTAGCACGAAGAACGCTATCTTGCTGCTCTTTAACTTTAGCTTCACTCGAAAGCAACGCAGCTTCTAGTTGAGCGATCTTTGCCTCTTGCTCGTCTAGTTCTGTTTCCTCTTCGTTCCACTCGATATCAGCGTCAGTGCCTACAACTTCCGCTTCTAGCTCTGCTTGCTGTTGTAGTTCTTCATCTTTGATCTTGTTTTCTTCGTTGCTCATGATATCTCCAGACTTCATATTTATTGGTACCCAACACTTCACGTTTATCGTATCGGAATACACAAAAACTCGCATAAATTGCTAACTTGCCATTATTATGGGGATGAAGATTGTCGAATCAAGCCTATTTGGTGCGGAAAACCTATGAAAAAACCTTTTGAAGTGATCGCCATCATTGGTAAACCCAGAGATCAGCAAGCAATAGCAACGCATAAAGAGCTCTATACCTGGCTTCAAGCTGAAGGTTATAAGGTGTATATCGATGACCGTCTTTGCGAGATTCTCGACGATATTCCTAAGGATGACTTCGCCAGTCTGATACAACTTGGCCGCATTGCCGACCTTGCCATTGTCGTCGGTGGTGACGGAAACATGCTCGGCGCCGCACGAGTACTATCACGATTCGATATCTCAGTGATCGGAGTAAACCGCGGTAATCTCGGCTTCCTAACCGACCTCAACCCAGAGGATTTCCAGGCGGCGCTAAAGAAAGTGCTTGCTGGTGAGTTTATTGAAGAGCAACGATTCTTACTCGAAGCTGAAGTCCATCGCCACGGGCAAGTAAAAAGCCACAACGCAGCACTGAATGAAGCCGTACTCCACCCCGGCCAAGTGGCACATATGATTGAGTTTGAAGTCTACATTGATGATAGCTTTGCCTTCTCACTTCGAGCTGATGGTCTGATCGTATCAACCCCTACCGGTTCAACGGCCTATTCTCTATCCGGTGGTGGTCCAATCTTATCTCCAAGCTTGAATGCTATTTCACTCGTTCCGATGTTCCCACATACACTATCAAGCCGACCACTAGTGGTTGACGGAAACCGCCGAATCAAATTGGTTGTGGCGCCAGATAACCGCGGAACCCAAGAAGTCGGCTGTGATGGTCAGGTTTCACTTCCAGTCTCTCCTGGCGATGAAGTACACATCTATCAAAGCCCCAATATTCTCAAACTCATCCATCCAAAAGACTATAGCTACTATCATGTGTTACGAAACAAGCTGGGATGGTCGAGCAGATTGTTTTAAATAACTAGCAATATTGGAGGGTTGGCGTAGCGCGTCAGCCCTTTTTTGTTTAGCAGGGAGGATGTATTGCATCTCCTACGAAACAAATTCTTTCTAGATATCCGGCAGCGAAGTTCGCGCTTGCTCACAAAAATTTTCACCAGCATCTTTACTGTATAAAGAAACAGTATATACTGTTTTCTTATACAGTATTGTTCATTTAAACAGGTACATAAAATGCTGGCTCATCTAAGTGTTAATAATTTCGCAATTGTTAAGTCTCTACAGCTAGAGCTATCCAAAGGAATGACAACCATCACTGGCGAAACGGGCGCAGGTAAGTCCATCGCTATAGATGCTCTCGGGTTATGTTTAGGGGGACGCGCTGAAGCCGGCATGGTACGTCAGGGAGAAGAGAAAACAGAAGTCAGTGCTGCTTTCTCCCTAGAGAACAATATCAACGCAACTCGCTGGTTGGAAGACAATGATCTTCTCGACGGTAGCGACTGCATTTTACGCCGTATTATCAGTAAAGAAGGTCGTTCACGTGCGTTCATCAATGGCAGCCCAGTTCCTCTTTCGCAACTCAAATCTTTGGGTCAGTTATTGATCAACATCCATGGTCAACATGCACACCATCAATTGATGAAGAGCGAGTATCAGATGGCAATGCTTGATCAGTATGCAGGTCACACTGCGCTGCTGAAAAGCACACGCAATGCCTACCAAGCATGGCGACAAGCCGACAACAATCTCAAACAACTAAAAGAGAACAGCGCTACTAACCTAGCGCAAAAACAGCTCTTGGAATACCAAATCAAAGAGCTAAACGAACTCTCTCTTGGCGAGGATGAATATGAACAACTCGAACAAGAACACAAACGCCTATCCAACAGCGGCGAGCTTGCCTCAACCTGTCAGCAAGCTATCGAGCTTATTTACGAAGGTGAAGAAGTTAACGCGCTTGGTATTTTGCAATCAGCCAATCACTCCCTAATCCAACTAGCGGAACTGGACGAAAAACTGGCTGAGCTGCCAAATATGATTGCAGAAGCGATAATTCAGCTAGAAGAAGCGAACAGTGAGCTGCGAAACTACCTCGATTGTATTGATGTCGACCCTGCACGTATGGCTTACGTTGAAGAACGTTTTTCTAAAGTTATGTCGATGGCTCGCAAACATCATGTATTGCCCGAAGAACTGTTCGCTCACCATCAAGACCTGCTCGCGCAGATTGAAGCATTAGATTGTTCTGATGAGCGTCTAGAAGAGCTTGAGCAAGAAGTTAGCGATAAATACCAGTCATTTTTAACCTCTTCAGAGAAGTTAAATAAATCGCGTAACCGCTATGCCAAAGAGCTAAACAAACTGATCACAGCTAGCATGCATGAACTTAGCATGGAAAAAGCTCAGTTCCAGATTGAAGTCAGCAGCGAAGGAACTCACCCATCACCACTGGGTATGGACAGTGTTTGTTTTGTTGTATCAACAAACCCAGGTCAGCCAATGCAACCTATCGCCAAAGTTGCTTCAGGTGGCGAACTGTCACGAATTTCTTTGGCTATTCAGGTCATCACCGCACAGAAGGTGGATACACCAAGTCTTATATTTGATGAAGTAGACGTTGGCATCAGCGGACCAACCGCCGCGGTAGTTGGTAAAATGCTGCGTAAATTGGGGGAATCAACCCAAGTACTATGCGTTACCCACTTACCGCAAGTGGCAGGTTGTGGTCATCAGCAACTATTTGTGGCTAAACAAACCAAAGCAGGTAAAACAGAAACTCAAATGCGCCGCCTAGATGATGAACAACGCGTGACCGAACTAGCTCGACTACTTGGAGGAAGTGAAATCACTGACTCTACACTCGCCAATGCCAAAGAACTCTTGATCGCTGCATAACCCCTCCTCTAAAGAGCCAGATTTATCTTTTTTGATAAATTTTGGCTCTAGTTTGCAACCAAATTCAAAAATCATGGTCTGAAACAATTCAAAATGCTCACAGCTTTTTACTTTGGCGCTTAGCTTGTTTATTATCGGCTGAGTTTAAATTTTATCTGTTACAAGAATTTTAAGTATGCAATTTAAAAAGTGGCTTATCGCTGTACCACTCGCTATGACAATGCTGACAGGCTGCTCCCTTCTCGAAAAGCTTGTATACCGTATTGATATCAACCAAGGCAACTATGTTGAGCAAAGTGCAGTCGAACAGTTGAAGTTTGGTATGACCAAAGAACAAGTACGCTACGTTATGGGTTCACCAATGCTAGTCGAGAACGGCTACCCAGATACATGGTATTACATCTACCACCACACCGAAGGCCATAACGACTCAGTACAAAAAAATCTCATCGTCAATTTCAATGACAACGGTCAGTTGGTTGACGTTGCTGGTGACTTCCCTGCGAGCTCAGACTTCTTCGAAAGCATCAACTAGCAAAAAGCGGGAAGATTTCAGAAGGGTTGGCAGTCAGTGCCAACCCTTTTTGTTTTTGAGGGAGTCGTTTGAGAACGAAGCTCGTTTTCCCTAAGCCTCTTTCCTGAGCGGATTTTTCTTACCGCCAGTAACAGGGTCAGCACTTCCAGCCGCTTTCGCCTGTTCAGCTCTTTTGCGACGAATCTCTTTTGGATCAGCGAGTAGCGGGCGATAAATCTCAATACGATCTTTATCCTGAACAGTTGAATCCAACTTAACGTTGCGACTAAACACCCCGACCTTGTTCTTGCTTAAGTCGATTTCTGGGTACAACTCAAGTACACCAGACTGTGCGATGATCTCTTCAACTGTCATCGCTCCTTTAACCACCAGCGTAAATATACGCTGTTCATGAGGCAGTGCGTATACCACCTCAACATGAATCATGTCTGACTCAATACTCATAAGCTACATAAACCTGTTTTGCGCGCTTGGTAAATGCATTAACCATATTATTGGTCAGCTCGTTAAACACCTTACCAAAGGCCATTTCAATCATCTTGCTTGAAAACTCAAATTCCAGCTTCAATTCAACTTTGCACGCTTTTTCATCTAAAGGGGTAAAAAACCAGCCGCCTTTCAGCGTTTTAAATGGCCCATCAACCAAATTCATGATGATAGCCTCACCCTTAACTAACTCATTAGAAGTCGTGAACGTTTTACTAATCCCTGCTTTTGCAACATCAACAGAAGCGACCATCGCGTCTGAGCTCGATTCAATCACACGTGAACCCGAGCACCCTGGCAAAAATTCTGGGTAACTCGCCACATCATTCACCAGATCGAACATCTGTTCTGCACTAAATGATACCAACGCAGAACGGCTGACTTGCTTCATATTGACTCCTCATAACATCCGCCTGAACCTCAAGCATGGTGCAATTTTACTTTTATTTGCACTAAGCGCAAATAAAGGGATTTCCTAAGTCAAATCCTAGCCGTATAATGCACCCACTATGGTAAAGAAAAAATCCAAACAAAAAGCGGGTAGCAATACCATCGCTGTCAACAAGAAAGCTCGTCACGAATATTTTATCGATGATGAAATAGAAGCAGGTATGGAGCTTCAAGGCTGGGAAGTTAAGTCACTTCGTCAGGGCAAAACTAACATCGCAGAAAGCTACGTGTTTATGCGCGATGGTGAAGCCTTTGTTAGTGGCATGACTATTACTCCGTTAAACCAAGCGTCTACTCACGTGGTGGCTAACCCTACTCGCGTTCGTAAACTGCTGCTTAGTCGTCGTGAACTCGACAACCTAATGGGTCGTATTAACCGTGAAGGTATGACTCTGGCTGCACTATCACTCTATTGGTCACGTTCTTGGGTCAAGATGAAGATTGGTGTTGCCAAAGGTAAGAAACTGCACGACAAACGTGATGATCTTAAAGAAAAAGATTGGGCACGCGAAAAAGCGCGCGTAATGAAGAGCTCACTGCGCTAATATTGAGCACTTAAACGCACAGGTCTAGACAGGTAACACTTTTCTGGTACTATGCGAAGAACACTTGGGGCTGATTTTGGATTCGACAGGAATTTTGCAGTCTGAGGTGCATGCCGTGGGGCGGTTGGCCACGTAAAAAGCCGCAAAAAAATAGTCGCAAACGACGAAAACTACGCACTAGCAGCTTAATACCCTGCTCAGAGCTCTCTCGCCCTAGCTTCCGCACGTAAGACGGGGACCAACGAGGGATCAAACCCAAACGCGCTAGCTCGGATTCTCCCGCCTGAGAGATGAACGGCGAATTATAATTCAGGATAGTCACTTACTGGCGTGTCGGTTCGCAGGTACTTGGTGAATTTAAAGATCGACTAAGCATGTAGTACCAATGATGAATGGTTTTTGGACGCGGGTTCAACTCCCGCCAGCTCCACCAAACGTTTGGAAAGGGCGATAACTCTTTGAGTTATCGCCCTTTTTGTATTTTAACAATCAATATCTAAGCTGCTTGTACTAAAAATTGGTACTAAATATAGGGCAACGACTTGCTGGTCAATATTCTTTATGGTGCCTGTCCTTGTTATTTTGCTTGTTGCTCTTCACTTTTTATAGAGACAAATCGTGTTTTGGGTCTGGATACAGCTTCGCAAATGGCCTCTGCGTCATTAGCATCGTTCTTCTCATTTTGTCGATATGGAATAACGAACTTGGATGCCATTATCTTAGGATTATGTCCGAGCTTACGTAGCTCTCTTGCCCAATAGTGTGCACCAGAGCATGCTTCCATACCAATGATACAGGGTGGTAGATTGGCGAATGTGTCTAAGAGTTTGTTTCTTTTGACAGTTTTTCGTAGGATGCACTTGCCATATGCATCAACGCCGTGAATACTGAACACATTCTTGGCGAGATCAATGCCAATAGTTTGAATGTTGGACATGATAACCTCCAGTTCTTCAGCGTGTACTGAGTCAGTATGGCACGCGGAGTTTCAGGGAGAGGGAGTCCATATCATTCGTTATGTGACTTAGGGAGAACTCTGTATGGAAAGTGTTAATATTCGGGACGTAGAACAAAAGGATATTTCAGACGTTCAAAAATATATATCTGAACCATCTTTAAGTGATATGAGCAATATTCCATCCCCATATCCTGAAAATGGTGCAGAGATATGGTTTAACCATGTCCAGAGTTTGATTTCGGAAAATCGCGCTAGAATTTTTGTGATCGAGTTAGGTAAAGAGTTTGCGGGTGTCATAGCTATGAATGCTCTGAGCTTACATGAGTCTAAGGCTAATTTTGACTATTGGGTTCGCCTCGATTTGCAAGGAGAAGGTATAGCATCAAAAGCTTTAGGGTTTGCCGTAGAAGAGGCTAAGCGCATGGGGTTGAAAACGCTATATAGTGGGTGTTTGGTTCGTAATGTAGCTTCCCAGAGAGTTTTAAAGAATAATGGTTTTTCACCCTATCGAGTCATTAAGTTGGCAGATGGAAAGCATGTAGGCGAAGAACTAGTGCAAATGTCGAAAACGTCCACATAAGATAATTGGACTCCCGATCTAATGACAAGCTAACCTTCTTAAGTTAGCTAACACTTTGGGAGAACAAGATGAGAACCACGATCATTGGTGTTGACCTAGCCACTAAGGCTATCCAAGTATGTGTTTATTTAAACTCAAAGGTGCTTTCCAATAAAGAACTGACACCTCAGCAGTTTAGTGAGTTTTTGCGTCAACAGCCTCCATGTGTCGTGGTATTCGAATCTTGCAGTGGCTCTAACTACTGGGCTCAATATTGTCGCTCGATGGGCCATAAAGCTAAGCTCATTTCTACTCGCTTGGTTGGTGCGATAAGGCAGAACCAAAAGACGGATAAAAATGATGCCCTTGCAATCGTCCAGGCAGCGCTATTGCCCGAAGTACACTTTGTCGCGACTAAAACACCTCATCAGCAGCAAGCTCAAGCAATTCTTAGATTACGTGAGCAATGTATCAAGCAAAAAACCGCTCTCAAAAATCAGTTAGGTGGCTTGTTGAGAGAGTTCAACTTCTCTGTTGGCAGGGGTGAAAGTAGGCTTATTGTAACTATTGAGTCGATTTTAGAAGACTATGAGAACGGGCTAAGTTTTACGTTTCGAACAATGCTCAGCAAATCACTCAAGCTGTATCAGCAAGTTTGCCTGACTCTTGAGAGTTATAACTTAGCTCTAGAGGAGTGGGTAGACGAAACCCCAGATTGCAAAAAATTAATGAGGATCGAAGGCATTGGTTTATTAAATGCCATCCATCTTTATATTGCGATGGCCGAGCAAGAAACTGGTGAATTCAAACGAGGTCGAGATGTTTCAGCATGCATCGGGTTGACGCCAGTGCAGCATAGCTCTGGTGGTAAAGTGAAACTGGGCACAATCGGGAAGCGAAAAAGCACTGGTTTACGAAGTTTGTTAATCACCGGAGCAATGGCAGTGGTTCAACAAGTCGAAAAGCGAGAAGCCAAAACTAAAAAAGAAAGTTGGCTAAAGTCGCTAATTGAAAGGCGCGGAAAGAAATGTGCAGCAGTCGCATT
Organism: Vibrio sp. M250220; assembly: GCF_036533795.1. Classification (NCBI taxonomy): domain Bacteria; kingdom Pseudomonadati; phylum Pseudomonadota; class Gammaproteobacteria; order Vibrionales; family Vibrionaceae; genus Vibrio; species Vibrio sp. M250220. The sequence continues at coordinate 24,627 of NZ_JATABI010000057.1, forward strand.
AGCCAATAAAAATGTACGAATAGCTTTTGCAATGCTCAAGAATGGAACGGATTATCACCTAACATAATTTTCAATCACAAAACGCTTAATGAATATGATGTTAGGTGATGCAGAATAGTCGTTTGAGATTAAATCTCGCTAACAAGCGTTGCACCCTAACCAGCGAAATTGTCAGAGAGTCGAGGTAGCTCCTCATCAGAACTCGTACATAAGCGAGCAAATATCATTACGCAATATTGTGGTTGCAAATAGGGAGTCCACATAAGAGACTATGGCGTCAATAGTTAATTTTTGGCGCTATTGTTATCCCACATAATACCAATCTAAGTAAAAATATGGTCTAATTAAGGCTGTCATTTCTACACGAGAATGCCATGGATAGCCTCGACAACATCGACTTTAAAAAACTCGCTAGTCAGCAGAAGTCTATACAAATGAAGATGCGTTTACTTGCTCTAGCACACTTTAAAGAAGGGCGGTCTCGAACA
>NZ_JATABI010000058.1:0-24966 GCF_036533795.1 Vibrio sp. M250220
TTGCTAAAATCAAGCATTATCGAGCAATATCCACTAGATATGACAAGTTGAAAAGGAACTATGCCAGCATGGTATCGCTGGCATTTATGTTAATGTGGCTACCAATGTATTGCTGAGCATAAAACGTACAGCAAAGATCAACACGCCCTCTGGGACTCTGCATCAACTCATCTAACTGCCTCTTACATCACCATTCACTAGGATTCGCTGCTAACCATTGTCGCTTGCTCTCATCGTACAACCCAAAAATAGTTGTAACCGAGATTCCTAAATTGGCTGCGGAATCTCGGGTTTATACTTGGGCTTGGCGGTTTTATCTATATTCTTTACAAAGAGTATCTCAAGATTCATCGCGCTTCAGACGTTAGACGGCGTAGACAAACGCACCATTCACGTCGTAAACGTTAGTGCAAAATTCGCAAATCAATCTCCGTTTGCCCTTGAGCATAAAGTGCCCGTTGTTGATTTAGTTTATGGGTAGCCTGTAGCCATAGTTCATTCGCTCCATACCACTTCTGGTATTGATTTAGCCGTCTCTGCGCCTCAACAAATGCAAAATTGGCTATTTCTATCTCTGCCAAATAGAGTAAAGCGCGAGGTTTGTCGGGTTGATGTAAAAGCGCTTGCTGGAGATACAGCCGAGCTTTGTGTATCTGTTGTGCTTGAAGAGCGCAAAACGCCGCGTTTTCATAACTATCGCCAATGTTGTAATAGTCAGGAGAGCGAATGGCTTGCAGAAATCGCTCCTCTGCTTGTTGGTAGTGACCTTGCTCACAGAGATATGTCCCATAGTTGTTGAGCACGTCGCCGTTATTTGGGTGCTCGCGAACGGCTTGTTGATAGAGTTGATTAGCGTTTACGTCTTCGCCCACTTTAGCGAGATAACGGGCAAATGCGAGTTGAGCTCGGTAGTACTTGGGTTGGTATTCGATCGCTTTGTTGAGGTTTTGTCTCGCTTTAACGTAGTTGCCTTGTTCGAGATAGCCTAACCCAAGGGTGATTCTCGCGTCGGCGCGCTGCTTAGTGACTAGGGCATGGTTTGTCTGTGATTGAATGCATCCGAATAGCATCAATGTAGATAAGATGAGAATACGCATTGTGGCTGAAGTCGTGTCGAAGTCGATGATTTAGCTAAAACGACAAATGCCTAACGTGCAACGGACGGTGGCTAACGATGGAATGTAGGAAATGGGAAATGAACAAAATAATGTAAAAGGGGAATGACAGAATAGGTCATTCCCCATTTAATTTGCTCGCAATTATTCGTCTTTGGTGAAATTCGCTTCACTGAAGTGTTCGAGATCGTATGGCGTTTGCTGGTAGACACAATAATTGAGCCAGTTCGAGAACAACAGATGCCCATGACTGCGCCAACTCGCACAAGGCTTGTTGTCTGGATTATTGTTGGGGTAGTAGTTAACCGGAATCGCGGGCTCCATACCTTCGCCTAAATCGCGAATATACTCTTGGTGCAAGGTGTGCGAATCATATTCTGGGTGGCCAGTAACAAACACGTTACGTTTATCTTTAGTCGCCGCGAGGTAGACGCCAGCCACATCGGAAGTCGCCAAAATGTCTAAATCGGTGTGTTCTTCGAGATACTCTGGCGAAAAATCGGCGTAGCGAGAGTGTGGAGCCAAGAAGGTATCATCAAAGCCACGTAACACTGGATGGTATGGCTGGTGGATTTTGTGATGGTACACACCAGAAAGCTTCTCTTTACGCGTTCGTTTTGGAAGATCGTAGAGAAGTTTTAGACCTGCCTGCGCAGCCCAACAGACGTAGAGTGTTGAAGTTACATGGTCTCTTGCCCAGTTCATTATCGATTGCAGATGCTCCCAATAAAGCACATCCTCAAATTGAACTAAGCCCAATGGTGCACCAGTAATGATCAGCCCATCAAAGTTGCGATTTTTGACCATTTCAAATTGGCGGTAGAAGTTGTCTAGATGTTCTGTTGGCGTGTTCTTACTCGGTCTATCATCAATGCGTAAAAGCTCGATGTCTACTTGGAGTGGGCTGTTTGATAGCAAGCGTAAGAATTGCGTTTCAGTCTCAATCTTCTTAGGCATAAGATTGAGGATCAGAACCTTTAGCGGTCGAATTTCCTGAGTCGACGCGCGTGATTCTGGCATGACAAAGATGTTCTCAGTGCGTAACACGTCAGAAGCAGGTAGTTGATCGGGGATCTTAATAGGCACAGCTTTCTCCCTAAGCTTGATTGTGGACGTCTATACTTCCAAACTTAACCCAATCACACAGAGATGTCGATAGCTATATCGAGCCAATTTATAATATGATTCATAGCAACGAACACAAACAATGTGAAATATGACCGTTAAACTGACGCTGATTCGCGGGCTGCCAGGCTCAGGGAAAAGCACTTTGGCTCAGACATTCAACGCACAACATCTAGAAGCCGACATGTTCTTTATTGAACCGTCTGGAGAATATGTTTATCAACCAGACAAAATTGCCGATGCTCATCAATGGTGTCAAGCGATGACAGAGCAGTGCCTGAAAGAAAAGCGAGATGTCGTTGTATCCAACACTTTCGTTCAGCGCTGGGAAATAGTGCCGTATTTCAATATGGCTAAACGCTATGATGCTGAGTTTGAAGTGCTTGAATGCACCAATGATTACGGCAACATTCACGGTGTGACGCAAGAAACGATCAATAGTATGAGGAAACGGTGGCAATCATGGCGAAACGCGCGCCAATCGTCGAAATGACTTCTTATGGAATCTATCAAGGCTGGGATTCCAAATCTAAAAACCTACCAAAAATAGCACAGTTCACGACCAAGGTTGTTGCCGAAGAGGGGATCGAATTTGGTTTTATTGTAAATATTAAAAGAGCCAAAGGAGAGGTGATCGAGTTTTGCATCGACCACCCAGGAATAGTGGGTAAAAAAGGCCAAATCCTCGAACCTTTTACCGGCGATATGCATGTTGGGAGCAATGATTGGGACTTCTACTTGGGGGATACCATACAGTTGCTTGGTGATATGAACGGATATGAATCAAATCTCGGCAAGTGGCGTATGACCATCTCGATGAGGGACAATGTTGTTGCTGACAAAACGTTTGAACTTTACGCACGTGATGAGGGAGAGTTCTGGAAGCAAAGAGGTTTTTAAACGACGGAGCAACAGAGTATTGGCATTGCGAAATCGTCTGATTCATTAAAGATTAATAACTTAGATGTATATCAAGCTAAACATAGGCTATTTTTACTAGACTAGATAGTTAATAAAGAAGTACAAAAATAGTCAATGAAGCAGATGCGCTTGCTAAACCTTAATCTACAAACGAAAACCGCCCTGTACTTTTTACTAGGTCTTTTGGGTGTCACGCTGAGCTGCCTTTATATCACACGTTACTTCTTCGTTGTTAGCCTGAGTAATTTGGAAACAATGGAGTCGAATCGAGCCAGTCAACAGGCTCAGCATGTCATTGCGATGATGAGTGACAAACTGGCAGAACACTCTTATGACTGGGCCTACTGGGATGAGAGCTATGAAGTTCTCCTTGGCGGCGATCTAAAAGGTTACCGTGAACGCAACTTAGCACCAGAAACTTTGGATGCACTTAGCGTTGATCTTATGTTGCTCACCGATCTGCATGGGCAGGTCGTGGAAGGGATTTCTCTGACTGAAAGTGAGACTCAGCTGTTGGTTGAGTCGGTCGCGACAAATGAGAGAGTCGTCAAACATATCAATTCGATGAATCGAGTGTTGGATAGTGCCAGAGATGGTTTGAGTGGCCTGTTCTCGGTCAATGGTGACGTTTGGACACTTGCAGTTACTCCAGTGAGAAACAGCGATGGTACCTCAGCGTCGTTAGGTTGGTTGATTTGGGGACGCAATCTCTCTGTCAGATTTCCTGGAGACTTTAAGTCAATTCTTGTCGCTGATAACCAAATCGTGAATGTGGATAGCATCACTTCAACGCCAGATGTGGACTCTAGATCCAAAATTGACAAGACCGAGCAAGCCATGACCCAACTGGCGGACTTACACGGAGTTTCGGGGCAGGTTATTGCGCAACTAGAAACGACCATCGAACGTGTTCATTTTCAGAAAGGGAACGTGCTGTTCACCTATTTGTTCGCTGCCGTAGCGATTGCGACAATCGTTATTTCATTGATTACTTATCTTACATTTAAGCGCCGCGTCGCGGTTCGTTTCTCTGACTTAGAGAAAGATATTGATGCGCTTTTTTCTGCCTATCAACTTGAAGGTCTTGATCAGCCTAATAAAGATGAGTTGGATAGACTAACGAAGCTGGTTCAGACCCTCGCAAATAACACTTCCGCTACCCAAGAGCAGCTACTGGATGCCGAGCGGAAGTTCGATGCGTTGTATCAGAGTCGCACGACGGCAATTCTCTTGGTGAGAGCTAGGGTAATTGTCGATATCAACCCAACAGCATTAGATCTACTGAATTATCAGTACGATGATTTAATGAACCAGCCGCTCGATGTGTTGTGCCCAGATTCTGAGCAGCCTGAATGTCAAATTGACCGTATGTATCACAGCTTTAGGCAGGGGCAGACTCAGTTTGAAGCGCAGATGATTACCAGTAGTCATGAAAAGATAGACTGTAAAATTGAAATCAGCATGATCCAGTATCAGGGACAAAGTACGCTGATGCTGTCGATTGTTGATGTACGTGAACACAAACAACAAGCTAAGTTGATTGAGGATCTGGTTGAACGAGACCATCTATCGGGTCTATGGAACCGAAAATCCATTATGGAACAAGCCCGTAATTTACTCGGTATAGCACCCAATAGATTCTCGTTTATGTACGTATCCGTCCCTAATTTGTCTCATATCTCTGAAGTGTATGGTCACCAAATCTTTGATGCAGCGATGGAATTGATGGCCTTTAAATTTGGTGAGATGTTGACGCCATACCCAGTAGGGAGAATCAGTGAGCATGAATTCTTGGTGCTGATTGCGAATCGTCTCGATTGCGAGAAAGCGATTCATAGCGCTGAACAAATGATGATTGGGTTAGCTGACAAACATACCGTAGAAAATGTTGAGTTGGATCTGAAATGTGACGTTGCTTTTGTCAGCCCTGAAATTACTCATGAGCCCCTCGACACATTAATTCAGGCTGCGATTTATAGTATTACAACAGACAAAAGTGTCCGTAGACTCCCTAGTGTGGTCACTGTGAACAGCGAACTATTCGAATCGGCGAAAACAGCAGTCGCAATTAAGCGGGATTTAAGTGGTGCCATTGCGAATGGAGAAATCCTCGCGGTGTATCAGCCAATCGTTGAAGCTAGCAATGGTGAAATCAATGGATTTGAGGCTCTAGCGCGTTGGCAGCATCCTGATTTTGGCTTTGTGTCACCAGGTGTTTTTATTCCTCTTGCCGAACAGAATCAACTCATTATTGCGTTAGGTGAAAGTATCTTAGAGCAAGCTTGCGTGTTTATTCAGCAAGTCAATTTGATGCGGAAGCGAACTGGGCAGGCGATGCTGACGGTCCATGTGAACCTTAGTGCTCCACATTTCTATCACGCAGATTTACCTCAACTGTTGGTCAAGTTAATCGATAGCTATCAGCTGCAAGCCGGTCAGTTGGTGATTGAAGTCACTGAAAGTATGCTGATGAGTGGTGAGCAGGAAGTGATTAGTCGAATGGAGCAAATGAAAGCGCTTGGCGTGCTGTTCGCTCTAGATGATTTTGGCACGGGCTACTCTTCATTCAGTACGTTATGTAGCTTCCCATTAGATATTGTAAAACTCGACAAGTCATACATTGACCAAATTGAGCACAATGACAGAGCGAAGAGTCTGGTGCGAAACATTGCCAACATGGCTCAAGAACTTGGCTTGACCACAGTAGCAGAAGGCGTAGAGACGGCATCTCAGGTGCGTCGCCTCAAGAGCTGGAGCATCGAAGAAATACAGGGCTACTATTTCTACAAGCCGATGCCGAGCGACAAGATTTTTGAGTTACTCGATCGTTCACGTAGTTAGCTAAGTCAATGCACTAAGTCTCAATAAAAACGCCTCCAAACATGGAGGCGTTGTTGTTTTTACGTGCCGTGTTATCGACTTAAAGCAATACGCTGTTGGGCGGTATGTTTCTGATAGCTGTAATGGGCGAGAGCACACCAAGCGAATGCTTGAATCCACAGCTGACTATACAGCCCTCTGACCGTTTGCCAGTCACCACCCATTTGATTGATAGTCAGAAAGCTTTTAATTGCTGCTGTACTTGGAAATAGTTGAGCCAACCACACGATCGGGCTTGGAATCGCCTCAGTCGGCCAGATAAAACCGGCGCTGAAAACCAACGGCATCGAACTGATTAAAACCACTAGGGTCACTAATTCTCGTCGCGGTGTGACTGCACCAAGCCAGATACCAATCGCAGCTGAACCGAGCAAGAAAGGGAGCAGTAGCAAGATAATCTGACTTGCATGAGCGAGTTGATTCACTCCATGCATGGAAAAGCTGGCGCCAAAGTAGTACATACTCAAAAAGTAATAGATACCAATCAGCACTAGATAGCGTACAGAAAGTAATTTGAAAGGAGAAACTTGACTCCAATAGCCTGTCCCATCGCGCTGACTACCGACCATCAAACCAGACGCCATTGCCAGAGTTTGCTGAAGAATTAGCACAAATACAGCCGGAACAACGTAGTCGACATAACCCATGGTTGGGTTAAAAGTCGGTTTTAAGTTCAATGTCGTGGCTGAATATTGATTGACGGCTTGTGAGAGTGGGTGTCCTTCAAGAACGAGTTTGGCCACTTTAGTTTGTGCAGATAATGTTCCGCCTGCTTGGGCTAAACCTTCTACAATTGTGCCGTACACTAAGAAATAAGAAGCATCACCAGCGTAAGCAAGGGTTGGGCTTTTACCTAGCATCAAGTCTTTATAAAAATGCTCAGGAATCACCAAAATTCCATTGATCTCACCATTTAGAAACGCGGCGCGTGCATCTGCTATGGTGTGATCGCGCTGTACGACTTTAACCTGTGGTGTCGCGTCAACCATACGTTCAAGCTGATAACTGGTTTTGCTCTGGTCAAGATTGACGATACTAATCTTCTGTTCCCTTGGAGTCTGATGACTGTAGGGCAAAGGGTAGAGAAACGAGTAAAAAACAACGCCACCAAATACGGTCAGGACGACGACAGGATTCGTCAATATCGCTCTAATCTCTGATTTAACAAGTTCGAACAAGCTCATCGTTGCTCCTTACTTTGTGGCAATCCTGAATCGATGGAGAGATGCTTGTTAATCAGTAACATCACCATAAACAATGGCACTGCGTAACCAAACATCGGCAGTAAATGTTGCAATGATGACATTGGCAGCAAACCATAACTGACCTGACTAACTTGCACCTCGATGTAGTGGCTGATTGGAAGTAGTGCTCTCCACGCCTGAGCAAGGCTGCTCATATCGGTCACAGGGAAGGTGATGCCCATGAAAGCGAAGCTAGGCGCGGTAAATGCTCCGGCAAAACTCATGGCACGAGCCGCATCTAAGGTGAGAAAGAAAAACAGGCTACCCATGATCATGCACGCGATAATCGTGACCCATTGAGCAAATACTAGGGTGACAAAGCTACCGTTCATCGGCCACTTAAAGCCGAGATAAAACCAGCATAGAAAGGCAAAACCTTGCAGTGCGAATACCCAACTGTACGGCAGTAGCGTGTTCAATAACGATTTGAATGGCTGAAGTTGTAGCCAAACTTTCAGCCCACGATCCCGAAGATTCGCTGACAGGATTAGGATGGTGCTGACGACAATAACGATTTGCCAAAGCGCAGGCACAACCGCAGAAACCAAAAACTGAGCGTAGTTGGAATTTTTGTTAAACAGTGGCGTAATTTGAGTTCTGATTGGCACAGCACTCGCCATTGCAGAAGCAAGAACATGGTTGCCTTGAGCTAAGTTACCAATGGTACTTAGCTGGGCGTTAAATGTACCTTGAGCCTGCAAAAAAGCGGAGTTTACCAGTTTTCCGATAAGGATCATCTGGCTGTTGTAAAACACACTGACTTGCGGCGCCAACTGTTTGTATGTGTCTTGCTCAAAGTTGTATGGGATAACTGCATAGGCATAGATATCGCCTTGAACTAGCGCTTGTTTTGCATCACTGACACTTTGGTATTCGCGTTGAATCGCCATACTTGAGGTTGCATCGTAGTATCGAATCAACTGCTGTGACAACGCACCTTTATCCAGATTAACCACCCCAACAGGGAGATTTTGGGCTATTCCTTGCGAGAATATCGCCCAAATCATCACCGCAAGTAGAATAGGGATCCACGTCAGACTGGAGAGCAACCACTTGTCACGACGGATCACTGCTAACTGAGAGGTGTTGTGAATTTGCATATATTTTGCAACCGTTAGTCTAACTCGACGACTAAGCTCATTCCCATACGCAGCCCTTGCTGTGGCGTGGTAGGAATGGCTTCGACTTCAAAGGTGCGGAGATCAAACCCTTGTGAGGCATCAGTGGAGCGCCAGGTTGCGAAATCACCCATAACTGAAATGTGTGAGACCTTGAACTCCACTTGCTTATCAAGTGCTGGTAGGTAAGCGTTGAATGTCGCGCCTTTGTTGAAGTACTTCAGCCAGTCTTCTCTGACATTCAATACCGCCCATGAATCTGCTGTGTCAATCACAGTCACGACAGGAAAACCCTGAGGAGCAAGCTCACCACTTTGCAGCAGAACTTGTGAAACCTCACCTTTGAACCAACTCTTGATGGTGGTGTCTTGTGCATAGGCTTCAACTTCGGCTACTGCGCCCGCCGCCATGCGAGCTTTTTCGGCTGCCGCAAGTTTGGTTTCACTACGCGCACCTTCCTGAGCCAGTTTGTACATCTGGTAAGCCGCACTTTCGGTGTATTTTGCCGCATCCCATTGAGTCTTAGCTTCATCGCGCTTTTGTTCGGCGACGACACCATCTTGATAGAGATTGTTAACACGCAAGTAAGTCTTTTCCATTAACGCAGAAGCGGCTTTGGCTTTTTGCCATTGATCTTTAGCGGCTTGAATTTGCTGAATTCTGGCGCCTTTTTCAGCCTCCAACGCCATAGCATCAGCCGCTTTTTCACCCGCTTTCGCTTGTTCGAGCTTCGCTTCGATTTCAGGACTGTGTAGGGTGAAAATCAGGTCACCTTGTTTAACCTGATCGCCCTTACGGACCAAAACGTGATCAATGCGCCCCGGTACTTTGGAAGAGATGCTGTATTGCTGAGATTCAATCTGACCTTGCAAACGCACAGGTTTAGGCTGGTATGCTTGATAGAAACTATAGCCAATCCAAGATGCGACACCGAATGCAACGGCAGTGATCAGAAGTGGTTTTGCATTTTTCATCTTAGACCCTTTTATAAACGAGAAGTGTTGATAGCATTGTGTTGGTATTGGCTAAATGCGTCCATTTTGTTGGACAATGCCAGCAGTTTTGATAGCGAGATGAGGTAGTTAAAGCTCGCGACAGATTGCTGGGTTTGTACACTGGCCAGATAAAGCTGAGCATCAACCACGTCCGTTGATGTAGAAAGACCTTGAGAGAATGCGGTCTGACGAAGCTTAAGATTTTCGTTGGCCAAATCGAGACTTGAGGTTAATCCTTCCACCTCTTGCTGCGCTTGCAGAGCTTCAAGATAAGTTTTCTGGACAAGAACAGACAAGTCCTGCTTTGCTTGTGCTTTAAGGTAACGGACTTGAGAAACCGCACTGTGCGCGGCTTTTACTTGATCACTGCGACCTGAGTTTTCGATCAGCGGAATGTTGACTCCGACTCCCACCAACCAGTCCGGTTTCATTTGACTTGCCAATGAGTCGTCTTCGTGAAGACTATAATCGCCGTAAAGATAAACCTCTGGGTAGTACTTGCCTTGCTCTGCTTTGATCAAGCTTGATGCTTGCTTCTCTTTAGCGTCAAGTAGCGCTAAGCCAGGGTAAGTTGCCAGTGTCTGTTCGACAAATAGAGTTTGATCCGGCAAGTTCTGATTGACGAATAGCGTATCAGCGGGCTCAACGGTGGTGGTTTGGTTAAGGATTTTGGTCAATGCGGCGCGAGCAATTTCTAAACTCATTTGTGCCTTTTTGCGCTCAACCACTGCTTTGTCGAGGGCTGACTCTGCCTGAAGTCTTTCAACGCGAGCTATTTGCCCTTGTTGTTCCATCTTTACTGCATTGTCACGGTGTTGAGTGAGGCCTTGCTCGACAAGTTGGCGGGTTTTCACCACCTCTTGCGCCAGTACGACAGAAAAGTAATATTTACTCAAATCCTCAAAGCGCGCTTGTGTTTCCATCGCGAGTTCACTGTGGGCTTGATCTTTTTTGCCTTCCGCTGCCGATTGCGCAGCATTAATTCGACCACCAGTAAAAATAGGCCAAATAGCGCGAATTGAAGAAGTGAAGATGTCGCGTTCGCTGATGGTTGATGTCACACCACCTAGCTGGGAGATCAGTGGAGTGAGCATAGGACCAAGTACAGGGCCCAAATTTGGCAGTGCCTGACCGGTACTTTCAAAAAGTTGCTCACCAGAGACCGTGACGTCTTTGTCTAAACGAGTGAAATTGGCACCGATCGATACCGAGGGTAGATTGAGATTATCCGTTGCATTTTCGAGATGCTCATAACGTTCAACATTCGACCGTTGAGCCGCCAGTGAATAGTTCTCTTGCTGTAAGACCTGCCATGCTTGCTCAAAGCTTATGGCCGCAGAGTGCGAAACAGGGGAGTAGAGTCCAAGGCAACCAAGGAGCAGCGCAGCGGGACGCAACGACATAGTAATGTACCCTAATTGTTAAAAAATAGAGTTTATACTCTAGTGTGCAGTGTGGCAATCGCAACGCACAAAAAAGGGGGCCGAAGCCCCCAAAAACCAACATAGGAATGTTACTCAGTTATTGTTCGACCTTACTTGGGGTCGGTTTTAGCTTTTGCAACAGCTTGACTAACACTGGGCTAAACAGAACAAGAGTTGCTAGTACAGTGAAGACCAGAGTGATAGGACGTTCCCATAGGAAGCTCAGTTCACCATCACTAATCATTAGTGCTCGACGTAAGTTCTCTTCCATTAGACCGCCTAAGATGAAACCAAGTAGCAGCGGTGCTAACGGGAAGTTGGCTAATCGCAAAGCAATAGCAGCCATGGCAATCAACAGCATCACAAACACATCCATAGTGTTAAATGACACTAGGTAAACACCCGTTATCGAGAAGAACAGAATCATTGGCAACAATACCGTTCTTGGCACTGCAAGCAGTTTAGAAATGTACGGGATCAATGGTAGGTTGAGAATAACCAGTACAATGTTACCAAAGTACATTGAGATGATAACTGACCAGAATACATCAGGGTGCTCTACAAACAGGCGAGGACCAGGTTGGATACCGTAAGCTATCAACGCACCTAGCATGATCGCAGTCGTACCTGAGCCAGGAATACCCAGAGTGAGTAGCGGTACAAATGAACCGCTAGACGCCGCATTGTTTGCAGATTCTGGTGCCACCAAACCACGGATGCTACCTTTACCAAATTGTTCTTTTTTACCTTTTGGTGCAAGGTTTCGTTCCATACCGTAGCTAAGGAAAGCGGCGATTGTCGCGCCTGCACCTGGTAATACGCCTGTAAAGAAACCAAGAATTGATGAACGAATTGAGACGGGAGCGACTTCCTTGAACTCCTCTTTGGTCACTTTCATGCTACCAATGTTGCTCATCTTAGCTTGCTCTTCCGCGCTGGTATCATTCTCTGGCTTTAGAATGCCCATCAGCGTTTCGCCCAGTGCAAATGTTGCCATCGCGAGCAATAGGAAGCTGAAACCATCCATTAGATCGGTAAGACCAAATGTGAATCGCTCAACACCGACACCTTTATCGATGCCGACGGTTGATAGCATCAGGCCAAGCACAGTCATCATCCACGCTTTGATTACCTGACCTTTACCTGCAAAGGCTGCAACAGCCGATAGACCAAGTAGCATCAGTGCGAAGTAGTCCGAAGACTGGAAGCTAAGCGAAACGCTGGCTAGAGCAGGAGCGGCAACAAGCAGCATGATGGCAGATAGCGTACCGCCGGTGAACGACGAGTAAGCAGCGAGTGCAAGCGCTTTACCAGCCTGACCTTTCTGAGCCATAGGGTAGCCGTCAAATGCGGTTACAACAGTTGAGGAACAGCCTGGCGCGTTGATCAGAATGGATGAAGTTGAGCCACCAAATACGGCACCGTAGTAAACACCTGCCATCAGGATCAGACCTGACGAAGGGTCTAAACCGTAAGTGATAGGTATCATTAGCGCGATTGCAGAAATAGGGCCGAGACCCGGCAGCATGCCAATAAAGGTACCGACGAAACAACCAACGATCACCATCATGATGTTCATTGGCATTACGGCAGTAGATAGGCCTTGTAAGATTCCATCTAACATAATGTCATTTCCTATAAATTACGACCACAAGCTGAAAATAACACCAGGCTCTAAGTAGATATCTAGGCCTTGGGTAAGAAGTAGGTAGAACGCAATAACAAATGGGAAAGAGGCACCAAGCAACACTTTCACACGACGTTCACCTAACAAATAGAAGCCAGCCAGCAAGAACAGACTGGTTGCTAACACAAATCCGATGTACGTCAGACCGACGCCATAAAGTGCCATTAACACTAAGAAGCCAATCAGCAGTTTCCATTTGAATTCAAGCACAGCTCCACTTTTAACATCAGGTTGACCCGTAACGAGCAGGATCAAAGAGAGTCCAACGCCAATAAAGGTTAATATGGTTGGTAAAGTACGAGCGGTGAACGGTTCATAATCATCACCAGGGAACATTGGGATTTGGGACGTTTGGTAGCCGTAGCAAAGGCAGACGATTAAAAAAATCATCGCACCGACACGGTCACGGCATAGGAGATTCTCTTTAGAGAAAAAGCTCCCGTTTTTGAAAGAATTCGTTGGCAAGTCCGACATATCCAACTCCATAAACGTAACAGGCAGGGGAAATAAAAAGCCGTACAAGAGAGTTAATGAGCATGTTTCACTAACAAATAAGCCATTTGCTGCTAGTCAAGGAGGCTTAACTGTTTATACATAAACAGAGGAGATTGTTTGTTACTCATGTACGGCGAAAGGGGAAGAGGGTGAGTTGTTCACCCTCAAACTAGGTTAAAAATCTATTTCAGGAAGCCTAGCTCACGCATTAGGTCGCCCATTTGCTTCTCTTGATCTTCAAGGAAAGCGTAGAATTCTTTGTCTGCTTTGTAGTTGTCGATCCAGCCGTTACGGTCACGAACCACTTTCCACTCATCCGTTTTGTACATCTTAGTAAGTGCTGCGTTCCACTCGTCGATCTTCGCTTGGCTAGCACCTGGTGCTGCAAAGAATCCACGCCAGTTAGCAAACACAGTTTCGTTGCCGTATTCCGTTAGTGTTGGGATATCTGGAGCCACTTCTAGACGCTTAGGAGCGGTGACAGCAAGAATTTTAACCTGACCAGATTTCGACATTTCTAGTACTTCGCCCAGACCAGTAGAAAGAAGCTGAGTTTCACCAGAAAGTAGAGCAGCCATTGCTTTACCGCCTGCATCGTACGCAATGTAACGTACTTTCTTCGCGTCGAAGCCTTCACCTTTGAATGCAGCAGCAACCACTAGGTGGTCCATACTGCCTCGTGCTGAACCGCCAGCAATTTTCACTTTACGTGGGTTCGACTCGAAATCTTTAACTACGTCTTCCCAAGTGTTGTAGCCAGAGTCAACGGCCGTCACGATTGCACCATAGTCGGCGATTGTTGCTGCAACTGGAGTTAGGTCGCGGAATGATTGAGGGAAAATACCAGTCAACGAACGAACGACGATCGGTGTAGAGTTAACCATCAGAGTATCTTCTTGACGCTGTGCTGTTTCGATTAGGTGTGCAATCGCTTTACCGCCGCCGCCACCAGATAGGTTCTGGAATGAGACATTTTCAACGATGTCAGATTTAACAAGAACATCGCCTGTACCACGAGCTGTCATGTCCCAGCCACCACCAGCGCCACCAGGGATTAGAAAGTGGATTTTCTCAACATCTGCTGCAAAAGCGTTGAAAGAAAAAGACGCAGCGATGATGGATGCTGCCAGTGTTGGTTTGAGTACCTTAAACATGATTCACGTTCCTTATGTGTACGCCTGTTCTTCATTGAGAACTGGCTTATCGTTATCAATTATCTGCTACCAAGGAAGGGATACTTGCTAGTAGATGAACATAAGGTTAATAGTGTGTTAAAACTTTGTCTGTAATGCGTTGATAAAAACAATATTGGGCATTTTGGTGGTTTTGTTCATAAAGTTCACGGCATGACGTCGTCAACCAAAAGTCGGCAAAACTGAGAAATAGGCAAGCCAGAGCCAAATCGATTAAGGTCAGTTGCTGATCCTTTTGTCACAATCGCTTGGCTATTAACCACGATAGCTTATTGGCTATCCACTATCAGTAGTTTGGCTGTGCGATAAGCGAAAGCCATGCTTTCCACTTCGTTTGGTCGCTGGATGAGATGATCGACAGAAGGAAGTACGACAAAGAACACCAGTGGTTCTGGATAGATGTACTTCCACGTATGGTCACTAGAGGACTTTTTGTATGCCTTGAGATTGATGGTCAGTACCAATTGTTCAGGGGCGAGTCTACTGCCTTTAAATTTACCCAGCTCGTGAACGGCTCCCCACAGAGAGTCTAATGAACGCTCATGGGTACTCTTGAGAAACATCTCTAACTGTAATGTATTCTGTTCATTCTGTTTTATCGTGCTAATGCGTTGGGTGAAACGTAGTCCTTGTTGAAAAGGGAGGTAATCTAGGGAATTGTCGACAATCTGATTTTGCTGTGGGCATAGCTGAACAGAATCGCTGGCTTGTTGGCTTGCATAAAGTTCACAGCTGAACTGTTTGATTATCTCTTCTAAAGCTAGATGAAATTGCTCACTTTTTAGATCTTCTACCGTCACCGCTTGGTTTTCTATCGCTTCAGCGAAGACCTGCTCGAAAGACTGATTCACACTGTGTTTGTCTTCAACCAGCACGAACTCGTTATGCACAATCGCCGCTTTGAGCACATTGTTCGATTCGATAACAGTGATGTCATCATCTGAGTACGTTACGTCTCGTATCTGGGGATAGTAGGGCTGACGTTCTGCTGGAGAAAACATCGAGCAACCAGCCAAAGTAACTACTGTTAACCCTAATAGTATGGTTTTAACCTTACCAACGCGCATAAGCCTTTGTCGTTATTTATTGGTGAATGTATCTAGGATACTAATTGTATACTGACTGAGAGTCATTGATATCCTTGCAATAATGTTGCCCTAGGTCACATCACCGTTTTTCTTTGCCTTTGTGTGCTTATCTTATTACTGGCATTTAGCCTACTACCTTAGTCTAAATTGTCGACAATCTACTTGATTGTCGACAATATAATGGTCTATTTTAATTCTGTACCAACAAATTGTAGACAGTCTGCTGTCGTTAGCGTGAGTAATTCAGATATGAACCTAGAACTTAAATCTCGTCGTAAAGAAGGCGCGGCCGAAAAAGAGAATACTAAATCTGAGACGCTGACAGAGTCTTTGGTCGAGGCGATAGTCAATGGCGATATTGCACCAGGCAGTAAAATCTCTGAGCCGGAACTGGCAAAGAGTTATCAAGTTAGCCGTGGCCCGTTGCGTGAAGCGATCATGCGCCTTGAGGGATTAGGTTTGATTGAGCGCATTCCTCATGTCGGTGCACGTGTGATTACCTTCTCTCCCGAAAAACTTATCGAGCTCTATTCAGTGCGAGAAGCTCTAGAAGGGATGGCAGCTCGTTTAGCCGCTAGGCATATTACAGCTGAAGAGTTGGCGGGCCTTGAAGCCGTTTTGTCGACACATTCAAATCATATTGATGAAGTCGAAGGCGCGTCCTATTTTCACCAGCACGGTGATTTCGACTTTCACTACCGAATCATTTTAGCCAGTCGCAACAGCCAGTTGATCTCGTTGCTATGCGATGAGCTTTACCACTTACTGCGCATGTACCGCTATCAGTCACCGCGAGCACAGTCTCGTCCGGTAGAAGCGTTGGATGAGCACAAATACATTTTGCAGGCGATCCGTAACCGTGATGAAGAGTTGGCTGAAATGCTAATGCGTCGTCATATTTCTGGAAGCCGCACACTGATTGAACAACAAATCCTAAGGGACTAGAGGAAACAGTCATGAGTTTATCTCAAGGGGCGAAGTTCAGACTTGCCGTCGAGCAAAATAACCCACTTCAAATCGTCGGAACGATTAATCCGTACTGCGCCATGATGGCGAAAAACTTAGGTCATCAGGCGATTTACTTGTCAGGTGGCGGTATCGCCAATGCTTCGTATGGCTTGCCTGACCTGGGTATCACCACTCTAAATGATGTTTTGGTTGATGTAGAGCGTATTACAAACGCATGTGATTTACCGTTACTGGTTGATATCGATACCGGTTTTGGTGGAGCGTTTAACATCGCGCGTACCATCAAAGCGATGGAGAAGGCTGGTGCTGGTGCGGTACATATGGAAGACCAAGTTGCTCAAAAGCGTTGTGGTCACCGACCGAATAAAGCGATCGTTAGCCAGCAGGAGATGGTCGACCGAGTCAAAGCGGCCGTTGATGCTCGCAACGATGAAAGCTTTGTCATCATGGCACGCACCGACGCCTTGGCTGTTGAAGGTATCGACAGTGCGATAGAGCGTGCTATCGCTTGTGTGGAAGCTGGGGCGGATATGATTTTCCCCGAGGCGATGAACAAACTAGAGCAGTACGTTCAGTTTTCTCAAGCTTTAGAGCAGGCGACGGGCAGACATGTTCCAATCCTTGCCAACATTACTGAATTTGGTCAAACGCCTTTGTATGGTTGTGAAGAGCTGGCTAAGTCACGAGTGGATATGGTGCTTTACCCGTTAAGTGCGTTCCGAGCGATGAACAAGGCGGCGGAAACCGTCTACAAACACTTGTTGGAAGTAGGGAACCAAGAAGCGCTCACGGAATCAATGCAGACGCGCAAAGAGCTCTACGCTCACCTCAAATATCACGATTATGAAGATAAGCTGGATCAGCTATTTTCAGAAGGAAAATAATCACTCGGAAGCCCAGGAAAACGAATTCGGAATTAATCCAATAATGTGAAATCGTCGGCTATCAAATCGCTCCGCTAAAGAGAGCAGTAGCCGATGGAAAAGGAGTTCAAAATGTCTCAAGCATCAAACAAAACAGCAGAGTTAGGCGGCGCAGGCCTACGTGGTCAGAGCGCAGGTAGCACGGCTTTGTGTACTGTCGGAAAAACGGGAACAGGACTGACGTATCGTGGTTACGACATTACCGAC
This sequence comes from Vibrio sp. M250220, assembly GCF_036533795.1. Taxonomy (NCBI): domain Bacteria; kingdom Pseudomonadati; phylum Pseudomonadota; class Gammaproteobacteria; order Vibrionales; family Vibrionaceae; genus Vibrio; species Vibrio sp. M250220. Next base: position 17,385 of record NZ_JATABI010000058.1, read on the forward strand.
CTAGCTAACAATGCGCAGTTCGAAGAAGTTGCACACTTATTGTTACGCGGTCACCTTCCAACTCAAACAGAACTGGATGAATACAAAACACGCCTCATCAGTTTACGTGGCCTGCCAGCAGAGCTAAAGCAGGCACTGGAGTTGATCCCAGCCTCTGCGCATCCGATGGATGTTATGCGCACAGGTTGTTCTGTGCTGGGCAACTTGGAGCAAGAAACCAGCTTTGATGAGCAGGTTGCTGCGACAGAACGTATGCTAGCGCTGTTTCCTGCCATTATTTGTTACTGGTATCGCTTTAGTCACGACGGTGTGCGCATAGACACGGCAGATCAGTCTGAGACTTGTATCGGTGGCTACTTCCTTAAAATGTTGACAGATAAAACACCCACAGACATGCACAAGCAGGTGATGCACTGCTCATTGATTTTATATGCAGAGCATGAGTTCAATGCGTCGACGTTTGCGGCGCGCGTGTGTGCATCAACATTGTCCGATTTGCATTCATGTATCACGGCGGCTATCGGCACATTGCGTGGGCCACTTCACGGTGGTGCGAATGAAGCGGCTATGGAGATGATTGAGGATTGGCAAACGCCTGATGAAGCTGAAGCTAATATCATGCAGATGCTAGCCAATAAGGACAAGATCATGGGCTTTGGTCATGCGATCTACCGTGAGAGTGACCCTCGTAACGCACTGATCAAACGTTGGTCAAAAGAGCTCTCACAGGCTGTGGGCGATACTCATTTGTACGCGGTTTCCGAGCGCGTAGAAGCGGTAATGAAGCGCGAGAAAGGATTATTCTGTAATGCCGATTTCTTCCATGCTTCGGCGTACCACTTTATGGACATCCCAACCAAACTGTTTACGCCAATCTTTGTGATGAGCCGTTTAACTGGCTGGGCAGCGCATGTTTACGAACAGCGTGCAAACAACCGCATCATCCGTCCGAGCGCGGATTATACAGGCCCTGATCATCAAGATTGGGTACCAATCGAAAACAGGTAACCCCACAAAAACTGCTCCCTCGCAGTTTGAGGGAGCGAAGAAAAACGATTTACCTGAATGGAAGCCGCTATGACTGTTAACACCCAATATCGCAAACCGCTTCCGGGAACTCATCTTGATTTTTATGATGCCCGAGAAGCTGTCAATGCCCTTTGTGAAGGGGCATATGAAACATTACCCTATACTTCACGTGTCCTTGCCGAACAGCTAGTTCGTCGCTGTGATCCAGACACGTTAACTCAAAGCCTACAACAGATTATCCAACGCAAGCGTGATCATGATTTTCCTTGGTATCCCGCTCGTGTTGTATGCCATGACATTCTTGGTCAAACGGCATTGGTCGATCTGGCAGGTCTTCGCGATGCCATTGCAAAGCAAGGCGGCGATCCTGCCAAAGTCAATCCAGTGGTTGAAACTCAGTTGATCGTTGACCACTCGTTAGCCGTTGAGCACGCGGGTTTTGAACCTGATGCATTTGAGAAGAACCGAGCAATCGAAGAGCGCCGTAACGAAGATCGCTTCCATTTCATTGAATGGTGTAAAACCGCATTTGAGAACGTCAGCGTGATCCCTGCTGGTAACGGCATCATGCACCAAATCAACCTTGAGAAAATGTCTCCGGTTGTTCAAACAAAAGACGGCATTGCCTATCCCGATACCTGCGTTGGCACCGATAGCCATACTCCACATGTCGATGCTCTTGGTGTTATCGCGATTGGTGTGGGTGGTTTGGAAGCCGAAACGGTCATGCTGGGCCGCCCTTCAATGATGAGATTGCCAGATATCGTTGGTGTGAAGTTGATTGGTAAACGTCAGCCGGGCATCACGGCGACGGATATTGTCTTAGCGATTACAGAGTTCTTACGCACAGAACGGGTTGTTTCATCCTACTTGGAGTTTTTCGGAGAGGGTGCTCGAGACCTTACTATTGGTGATAGAGCAACGATCTCGAACATGACGCCTGAATATGGGGCAACAGCAGGTATGTTCTACATCGACGAGCAGACCATTAACTACCTTAAGTTAACTGGTCGTGATGACGAACAAGTGGCTCTGGTTGAACAATACGCTAAGCAGACTGGCTTGTGGGCTGATGATCTTGAAAGCGCGCAATATGAACGTGTATTGGAATTCGATTTATCAAAGGTCAGCCGCAACATGGCCGGTCCATCGAACCCACACCGCAGGCTGCCAACATCGGAATTAACCCAGCGTGGAATTGCGATGTCACCAGCAGAGCAGCCAGAGGTTGAAGATGGTCAGTTACCAGACGGTGCCGTGATCATTGCAGCGATTACGTCGTGTACTAACACCAGTAACCCGCGCAACGTGGTCGCGGCTGGTTTGGTGGCGAAAAAAGCCAACCAGTTGGGGCTTGTTCGTAAACCTTGGGTTAAATCATCGTTCGCGCCGGGTTCTAAAGTTGCCAAACTCTATCTTGAGGACGCTGGTCTACTTCCTGAGCTGGAGAAGCTCGGATTTGGGATTGTCGCGTATGCCTGTACTACTTGTAATGGGATGAGTGGCGCGCTCAACCCAGATATTCAACAAGAGATCATCGATCGCGATGTCTATACGACGGCAGTGTTGTCAGGTAACCGAAACTTCGATGGCCGTATCCATCCTTATGCCAAGCAGGCCTTCTTAGCGTCGCCTCCTTTGGTTGTTGCTTATGCCTTAGCCGGAACGATGCGTTTCGATATTGAACGTGATTCGCTAGGTAATGATCAAAATGGCAGTCCTATCTACCTCAGTGACCTTTGGCCAAGTGATGAAGAAATTGACGCAGTTGTTGGCAAGCATGTAAAACCTGAGCAGTTCAAGCAGGTTTACATCCAGATGTTCAAACTTAATGATGAACAACGTAACAGCAATCCTCTTTATGACTGGCGTGAGAAGAGCACATATATCCGTCGTCCTCCATACTGGGAAGGGGCGTTAGCGGGAGAACGCACGTTATCAGGCATGCGTCCGCTGGCGGTATTGGGCGACAACATCACAACGGATCACTTGTCACCTTCGAACGCAATTTTGGCAAGCAGTGCGGCTGGAGAATATCTCGCTTCCATGGATGTTCCTGAGGAGGACTTTAACTCCTACGCGACGCACCGTGGCGACCACCTTACCGCGCAACGTGCAACTTTTGCCAATCCGAAACTGTTTAATGAAATGGTCAAGGAGAATGGTGAAGTTGTACAAGGCTCGTTAGCACGAATCGAACCGGATGGCAAAGTGACACGCATGTGGGAAGCGATTGAAACTTACATGAATCGTAAGCAACCACTGATTATTGTTGCGGGTGCGGACTACGGCCAAGGTTCTTCTCGCGACTGGGCTGCTAAAGGGGTTCGCCTTGCGGGTGTCGAAGCAATTGTTGCTGAAGGTTTCGAACGTATTCACCGAACCAACTTAGTGGGTATGGGCGTCTTGCCGCTGCAATTCAAACAGGGGACAGACCGCAAAACTCTTGAGCTTGATGGCAGTGAATTGTACGACGTAATCGGTGAGATCAAGCCGGGAGCGGATCTGGCACTTGTCGTTACTCGCGCAAACGGTGAGAAATTTGATGTGCCTGTGACATGCCGATTAGATACGGCTGACGAGGTTAATGTCTACAATGCTGGCGGCGTATTGCAACGCTTTGCTCAAGACTTCTTAGCTCAGTAGGTGACGGTCATGAAACTACGTCAGATTAAAGTACCCGCCACCTATATGCGTGGCGGAACCAGTAAAGGGGTGTTTTTCAGTCTGCAAGACCTGCCGTTGGAAGCTCAACAGCCCGGTGAAGCGCGTGACCGTCTGTTAATGCGTGTCATTGGCAGCCCTGATGCTTACGCTAAGCAAATTGATGGCATGGGCGGCGCAACGTCTAGCACCAGTAAAACAGTGATCGTTTCTAAGAGTGAAAAACCGCAACACGATGTTGACTATCTATTTGGTCAGGTCGCGATAGATAAGCCGTTTGTCGATTGGAGCGGTAACTGTGGCAACTTGTCTGCGGCAGTTGGCCCGTTTGCGATCCATGCAGGGCTAGTCGACCCTGAACGCATCCCTGACAATGGTGTTGCTGTTGTCAGAGTGTGGCAGGCAAACATCGGCAAGACGATAGTGATTCACGTGCCGATTGTTGATGGGCAAGTGCAGGAGCTTGGGGAGTTTGAGCTAGACGGCGTGACCTTCCCAGCAGCGGAGATTCAGGTTGATTTTATGCAGCCAGGGGACAGCTCGGGCAGTATGTTTCCGACCGGCAATGTTATTGATGAACTCAATGTACCGTCGGTTGGTAGTTTCGAAGCGACGATGATCAATGCGGGTATTCCAACCATCTTTATTGATGCTCATGCTCTTGGCTATACAGGCAGTGAGCTACAGCAAGACATTAACAATGATCAAGATGCTTTGGAGCGTTTTGAAACAATTAGAGCATATGGTGCGCTAAAGATGGGTTTGATTGACTCAGTCGAACAAGCACAAGCGAGACAACACACGCCGAAAGTGGCCTTTGTCAGTGAGGCGAAAACGTATGTTTCTTCGAGCGGTAAAGTGGTTGAAGAGCAGCAGATTGATCTGCTGGTCCGTGCTCTGTCAATGGGCAAGTTGCACCACGCGATGATGGGCACAGCGGCGGTCGCTATTGCTTCCGCTGCATGTGTACCAGGTACGATAGTAAACAGAGCCGCAGGAGGGGGGGAGCGTGAGTCGGTCACATTTGGTCACCCTTCGGGCACTTTGAAAGTAGGTGCTAAGGCGAGCGAGAGCGACAACGGATGGCTCGTTGAAAAAGCGGTTATGAGCCGAAGTGCTCGAATCATTATGGAGGGATTTGTGTACGTACCCTCCGATGTCTTTGCGTAGTTGACTGAATCTGACTACCTACAAGCAATGTCGAGACATACTGGAGGAAGCAATATGTCTGCATATGAAAAAGAATATCAATGGGCCCTCAATCAACCACTAGCGTTTTGGGGGGCACAGGCAAAACATATCGATTGGTTCAAAGCACCGGAAACCATATTGGCGAACGACGAGAATGGTGTAGAGCGTTGGTTCCCCGATGGACTACTGAATACCTCGTGGCTTGCACTTGATTATCACTGTGAGCAGGGGCGTGGTGAACAAACTGCACTCATTTATGATTCTCCGGTCACTGACACCAAGCGAAGCTACAGCTACCGTGAGTTACGTGATCAGGTGGCAAAAATCGCTGGCATGCTTGCTCAGCAGGGCGTTGAAAAGGGTGATCGCGTTGTTATTTACATGCCGATGATACCTGAAGCGGCAATGGCGATGTTGGCTTGTGCTCGTCTTGGTGCTATTCATTCGGTGGTATTTGGCGGATTCGCTGCCAATGAACTTGCGGTGCGTTTGGAAGATGCTGAGCCCAAAGTCGTTATGACAGCCTCGTGTGGAATTGAAGTGAACAAAGTCATTCCATACAAACCATTGGTCGATAAAGCGATTATGGACAGCCGTTGGAAGCCTGAGCACGTCATTGTACTGCAAAGGTCTCAGTGTGAAGCTTCTCTAGAGAGTGAACGTGATATTGATTGGCAGAAAGCGTATCAAACTGCGTTGCCACATGCTTGTGTTCCTGTTCTGGCAACGGATCCGCTCTATATCCTTTACACATCGGGTACGACGGGCAAACCAAAAGGGGTTGTGCGAGATAATGGCGGTCATGCGGTCGCGATGAAGTACTCAATGACCTCCATCTACAACATCCCACAAGATGGCGTGTTTTGGGCAGCATCTGATGTGGGTTGGGTGGTTGGTCACTCTTATATTGTGTACGCGCCACTGATTCATGGCTGTACCACGGTGCTGTTTGAAGGCAAACCAGTGCGTACTCCAGATCCTGGTGCCTTCTGGCGAGTGTGCGAAGAGCACAAGGTTGATGTGTTGTTCTCAGCGCCAACCGCGTTTCGTGCGATTAAGAAGGAAGATCCGGATGGTCACTTCATTAAGCAGTTCGACCTATCAAAATTAACCACAATCTTTATGGCCGGTGAGCGCCTTGATCCACCAACATTGGAGTGGGTGGAAAGCAAGGCCGACAAGCCAGTGATTGACCATTGGTGGCAGACTGAAACAGGTTGGGCAATTGCCGGAAACCCGACGGGTATTGAGATGATGCCAGTGAAAGCGGGCTCAGCGACCAAGCCTATTCCAGGATATCAAGTTGAGATCCTTAATGAGCTTGGCGAGGCTGTTGAGGCGAATCAACAGGGCTTTGTTGCTTTGAAGCGCCCACTGCCACCAAGCTGTTTGCCAACGGTGTGGCGTAACCATGACCGTTTTGAATCCGGTTATCTAAGCCAGTTCCCAGGCTACTATGTTTCTGGTGATGGTGGCTATCTTGATGAAGAGGGCTACCTATTCATTATGGGGCGTATCGATGATGTGATTAACGTTGCGGGACACCGTCTATCAACCGGTGAGATGGAAGAGATAGTTGGCGGCCACCCTGCAATTGCCGAATGCGCTGTCGTTGGCGTGCATGATGACTTAAAAGGCCAGTTACCTCTTGGTCTCGTCGTACTTAAAGATGGTGTGAAAGTTGATGATGCACAACTCGAAGGTGAATTGATCAATAAGGTACGCGAACAGATTGGTGCGGTAGCCTGCTTTAAACACGCGCTGGTGGTTGAGCGTTTACCTAAAACACGTTCTGGTAAGATTCTACGCCGTACCATTCGCCAGATTGCTGATGGTGAGCAATACACGGTACCATCAACCATTGATGATCCAACAAGTCTAGAAGAGATAGAAAAAGTACTTCACTCTTAGTTGGCGCATCTTACGTAGTTCAAGCCCCTCATACAAAGGTAACTCCTATCACTTAACGTGTTCGCAACGTACTGGATAGCAAACCATACTGTTGCGAACGGCCCCTCTGTAGCAGTGGGGTATTTTCTGATTTTTCATAATTTGTGATTGTTCACAGTCTCCTCGGTGCATTTTTTGCTTCCGGGCAACTTTTTGCTCGATTCGAGCAAGATCTTGCCCAGATCGTATATTAACAAATGCTTAAATTATTGAAATATATGCATTTTCATTTTGGCACGCTTTTTGATTAAGAGTGAGTGTTATTACACACAACCTCTAAGGATTTTACTATGCCAACTCCATGTTATATTTCTATCGACGGTGAAACTCAGGGTCTGATCACGGCGGGCGCCTGTACGGCTGACTCTATCGGTGACTCTTATGTAGAAGGTCATGAAGACGAGATGCTGGTTCAGAAGTTTGACCACGTTATTTCGGTTCCGACCGATCCTCAATCTGGTCAACCTTCTGGTCAACGTGTTCATAAGCCATTCCAGTTTACCGTCACTCTCAACAAAGCCGTACCACTGCTGTACAACGCGCTTTCTTCTGGTGAGAAGATGAAGACTGTTGAACTGAAATGGTACCGCACCTCTATTGAAGGCAAACAAGAGAACTTCTTCACCACTAAGCTAGAAAACGCGTCTATCGTCGATATCCAGTGTGAGATGCCACACTGTCAAGATCCGTCGATGTCCGACTTCACGCAAAATCTAACGGTCTCAATGTCGTACCGTAAGATCACTTG
>NZ_JATABI010000059.1:0-25630 GCF_036533795.1 Vibrio sp. M250220
CCAACTCAGCAATAAAGTGTTGCCCTTGCTGCACCGCCTCACGCTTCGCCACGCGATCACCGTATGCACTTCCTTCGCCCGTTTTTATACCAACGATTTGTTGCTTGCCATTTTCATCGGTGTACATATTGAAGCGGACACGCATCGTAACTGTGTCACTCGTAGCAAGCTCAGGGTTGCCCTCAAGTGTTCCATCGCCAAGCTGAGAAGGCCACAAAGCAGCGACTAAACCGCCACCGACGCGGGCAAAACTGCTGAGAGCCTCACCTGTGATACTCCATTGCCCTAGCGTAGAAGTGGTGTTGGTACTGATAATCCCAAGGTTAGAACTGGTTGTACTCGCTGGCAACGCTAAAAATGCCAGTTTGCCATAGTCTGTTGCCTTCGATTCTGTAGACACTATTTTCAGATTTACAACGGGAATGTCTTTTTCAATCAACTCAGGACGATTGATCGATGCGATTGAGGTATCGACTAAGCATCGCTCGGTGTAGTTATAGAAAGTGTTTAAAGGTTGATTAAATCGCTTTGGGCTCTCTGGCGGTATCGCGTAAACAGGCTCTTTTTCAATGTTTAGCGGTTGCTGTTTTTCTACATTCAGAGAATCCCCTACCGATAGAGACATGGGATCTGCATCATACTGTGGATTAAGTTCCAACAAAGCTTTTGGCGCTAGACCATACTGGTTGGCAATCTTCATCCACGTTTCTCGCATACCCGTTTCGAGATCAGTTTGGACAATATGCTTAACGGGCTGAGGTTGGGGTTCGGCTGGTTGCTCTGATTCAGCTCGTTTAATGATGGGGGGTTTTGTTGCCTCAAGTAACTGAGGCACATCTAATTTCACCCCATGCTCGTTCAACCACTCCTCGCTCAAATTATCCAGTTCCTCACGGGTAATTTGCCTCTCTAAGTAAACAAGATGTTGGCCCTCGACCACTTTGCCACCGAGTTTCCACAACACCAATATCGCGTTTTGGTTCTGGTTGTAACCTCTTTCGGGATCAAGGCGGTGATGCGTTGAGTGAGTGGCATAAAAACCCCAGTTTTTATCACCGAGAATACGGTACTCTTGGATCAGTTTGCCGTTATGAAAGTGATAGTAGAAACCGTGAGTGGGAAAGCCTAACCGCTCGCCGAGCTGCACGGCGGGAAAAACGGGAATAAAGCCCTCTTGCGCTACGCCACTGCCTATCGGTCTGACTTTTACAGGCTGACTAGGCGAGAGACCTAATGACTTTGATGCCACTTCTCCCACCAATTTTTTAGGCTCATCAAACGCTGTGAATAGGGTGTAGCGTGTCCCTTCTTTGATTTTGGTTTCACGCCAGCGCCCTAGTAACACTTCGTCTGCCGTTTGGGCTATAACAAACGAACAACCAACATTGCGCTGAAAGGCATCATCGGAGCACGCGATATCAAAGTTGTACTCGTATTTTTCTTTAGGCGGCGCATCGGGATTATGAGTACGAACCGGCTCAGGGACGTATGGGGGCATGGGAAGTGGCGGATGTAGGCTTGTAGTTTGAGTGGTGCTTGATGCACTCCCACTCCCGCTCATCTGTGTGCGAGTTAATAGTGCCTTTTGTGCCAATGGGTCGAGGTTGTCGCGAACATGGGGATTTAACTCCCAATCTGAATGATCTAAGCCATCGCTCTCTTTTATCAACAGCGGAACTCGCGGAGAATCATTGAGTAGCAGCAAATGGCCTTGCTTTAATTGCTCAACAAATCGGTCATATCCCATGCCAGATGGGGTCACCTCTTTGAGTTCACTTTCAGACAATGAGTCAAAATCCCCTTCCACTTGCTGAAATTCGTGCGCCATCAAATGGATAAGTTCAACGGTCTTATACCCCACAGCATGCCCTATTGAGTTGTTTATGAGTGACTCAAAGGTTACCTAGCTTGTGCTTTTATATCTATAGTTTGGATATAAAATCAATTGAATAGATCTGACCTCGATAGAAAGCTTCAAACAATCGCTCACGGACTAAAGAAGAGATGCTTTCCCCATTGTCTGACACTTTTACTTCTATCACGCCATTTTGCTCACTCATCACCACACGAATTTCACTGCCTTGTCCTGAGTAGCGGATGGCATTGTCGATCAGGTTTCTGAACAATACTTCGACTAATGCTGTATCACCAAGAAACTGACTGGCACTGCCTTCTAAACATATGTCTTGTTGCTGTTTAAGTGCCAAAGGTGCCAAGTCACCAATCACACGTTGCAGTAAGGCATTGAGATCCACAGTATCAATCGCTCGCTCCGAAGCACTGTCAACTTTAGCTAAAGTTAGCAACTGTTGGATTAAGCGGTCTGTGCGCTCTATGCCAAGCAATATGTTGTGCAAAGCTTGTTGCTTTTGCTCTGGCTCATCCGTGGAAAGTGCGTTCTCCACATTGAGTCTTAATATGGTAAGCGGCGTTTTCAGCTCATGAGCCGCAGCACGCGTAAAGCGTTTTTCACGCTCCCATGCTAGATCAAGTTCTTCCAATAGCGTGTTGAGTGCATCGACTAATGGTGCAAGCTCCACGGTGTGATCTTTTACATGGATTCGATCGAGATGGTGAGCGTTTCTTTGCGCGATGGCAGTGCGCAATTGATCGATGGGTCGAAGATATTTGGCGATCAGCCACAGAAGTACTGCCAGCAGGGTTGGCAATAAAAATAGCTGCTCAATCGAAGTGGACAACGCAATTTCGTTGATAATTTCTTGTCGGATCTCGTGCTTCTCTGCCATAACAACATATTCATTGGTTCCTTGTTCATCAACAAAGGCTAGTTGAAATGTTCGCCATGACTCACCAGCGATCTCTACATCAGAAAATCCATTGCTTTGCGGCGAAGTCGATAGCGCGGGCAACTCTTCTATCGAACTCCACACCAATTCTGTGCGGCTAAAAAGCTGAAAGACCAGGTTTTGTTCGTACGGGTGACCATACTCAGTGCCTTCGTCATCGTCTTTAGCCAGTTTGCTAATGTTGTCCATCCAGCTATCGAACTGATCTCGATGATTGATGAGTTCGTTTTGGTTCTTGGATAAAGATATCGCGAGAAGAAGCAGTTTCGCAGACTGACCTAGACGCGCATCATATACCTCTTCGACCTCATGCTTGGCTGACTGAAAGCTAAAATAGAGCGATACCATCAGTAACACGCTCACCAAGATTGTCACGGACAGTGTCAGTTGGCGCTTAATTGAATAAGGCGCTTGTCGTTTGAAAAGGTTATTTTTCAAGAATGTACCCTACTCCACGGATGTTTTTAATCGCAATATCAGGCACCTTTTTGCGTAGGTTATGGATATGAACTTCTATCGCATTGTCACTGGCTCCCTCATCCCAGCCATGCAGGGATTGTTGCAACTGATCTTTACTCTGAACACGACCCGCATTGGTCATTAAACCCGCCAAGATCTTAAACTCGTTACGGGTCAGTTTCAGTGGTGAGTCCGCAAAACGAATGCAATGTTCCGACAACGAAAGACTCAACTGACCAACAACAATTTTTTCGTCCGCGCAGCCCGATTGGCGACGAATCAGTACACGCAACCTTGCGAGCAACTCTTCAAGCGCAAAGGGCTTGCCGAGATAATCATCCGCACCACCATCCAAGCCTTGAACACGATCGCGTATATCATCTCGCGCAGTTAATATCATAACGGGTAGTTGGTAACCTTCACGACGAATGGCTCGCAATACCTGTAATCCATCTATATCTGGCAGAGTCAGATCTAAAATCACCGCGGTAAACGCCTCTGTTTTTAGTGCAGTAGTAACCCCTGCCCCCTTATCTAGCCAGTCTACCGTGTAGCCATTGCGACTTAGCGATGTCACCATCGATTGCCCCAACAGCGCATCATCTTCTACCAGTAATAAACGCATTCGTTATCTCAGTCTCGCCATTGTTATTTCGATCTCTTTTTTACGCCCTTCATCCGCCAACTGGCGGTTAGCCCTTGGTTCTGCTTGTAGCGCTTTCATGAGGTAAGCTTTTGCTTCTGCTTTACGTCCATCTTGCGCAAGAAAGTCACCATAAAAATAGTTGGGATCGATACCTTTAGGATTGATCTCTAACGCTTTTTTTAACATTTCTTCCGCTTTTTCGTCATCTCCGAAACCAATCGGCCAACCAGGTACTTTATAGTATAAAGATCCCAAACTGGTATAGGCGGAACCATTTAACGTTGCCGGTGATGTATCAATAACCTGCTCTAGCAACTCTTTCGCCTCTTCCGCTAATGATAGCGCTCCTAAACCACCTTTTGCTCCCGCCAATGACGCTTTATTGATCGCTAACCAAACTTTTAATTCCGGATCGTTCGGATTCGAGCGTAAGTACTGGTTATTTTTGCTGATCAATGCTTCAAGGCATTGCTGTTTGTCCTTATCTTCTGGCGTGTTGTACTGGCATAGAGCCCACTCTTTTTGCACAGTCTGTATTTGTGCCTCATTCGCATTAGCCAGTGAAGCCCAAAGCCCTATCGACATAATTCCTATTAGTTTGATGTTCATGTTACTTCCCTCACTAATGACTAACGCGGTTAACGTACTGATTAATGGTTTCTTTCTGCTTATTAATCGCTGATGAAACCACACCTGGTAAAATTTGATTTATGCGAACAAATAGCTTTTCGGGCCAGCCGATCCATTTGGCACTGGTCTCTTTTTCGATCATGCTCTGTACGTGCTTAGCAACGCGTTGAGGAGAATCGACGGCATTGCCGAGCTTTTGATTCATCTGATTCACAGCACTACTATTCAACGCGGTATCAGTGGCTCGCGGCGCCAAATACAGCACTCGAATACCGCTACCGTTCAGCTCGCGATCTAAAGATTCGCTGAACCGATGTAGCCCCGCCTTAGCCGCGCAGTAGGTCGTGTATCCAGGATAACCAATCGAACCAAATGTAGAGCCTATATTGAGCATCACACCCGGCTGAGAGATAGATCCAATCAAGGTTTGGCAAATCATGATTGGCGCGACTAAGTTGAGATTAATTTCTTGCTCGATTTGCTGTGGAGATTTACCGCTCAATAACGCAAAATCATTACAGCCCGCATTGTTAATCACGGCATTGATTCTACGGCGCTCTCCAATCGCGCGTTTGGCATATTCATTGATGTCAGCCACTCCCAGTGACGAGGTCACATCTGCAACCAAAACATGGTGTTGTTCGCTGTTCATTAACCCCGCCTGTAAAGATTGCAACGCTTCGTGACTTCTCCCCACCAGCGTTAGCTTCGCACCTGACTTTGCGAGCTGCTCAGCAATGGCTCGACCTATACCGCCAGTCGCACCGGTCAATAGAATATGACTATCTTTGATCTTCATTTTTCTATCTCACGCGGCTTGTTGACGGTTTTGAACAGGCAGTGCACGCAGCATTTGACCATAGAGATCAAACACCATGTTGGCAGATTCGATAATCACCTGTTGATCTTTAGGGTTGGTTACTTTGTTCATCAGTTGTTCAAAAAACTGTAAGTGAGACTGGTCAAGCACGCTGTGAGAAACCAGATAAGTCATGGCTTCTGGAGGAAGGTTGAGTCGTTTTTGGATCATCTCAGCCATTTTGCCGCCAATACCAACACTCGTGCCTTCTAACACCCAAACCATACCAAATAGCGCCAGAGGGTTATGACGGTCAATCTGGTGATACAGGTAGGCCACCATCAGTTCGATTGCTTGCCCTACGTGCCCTTCGTCTTGGTTTTGGCGAACCTTGTCCGCATCCCCTCCACATGCTTTGATATCGTTTAGAATCCACTCTTGGTGGCCTTTTTCTTCATCAATGTATTCGGCAAGCGCTTCCCTAACCCATTCATATTCTGAAGATAAACGACCACCACATGCCATCAGCAATGGTACGGTATGTTTAACGTGATGATAGGCCTGAGTAAGAAAGGCAATGTACATTTCTTTACTGATGTTTCCGCATTGCACTTCAGCAATAACAGGCGCAGTTAACATCCTCTGCTGAGCGGAGGCTGTGCATTGTTGTAGTTGACTAAAAAACGGGGTCATATTGTTATCCTCACGAGGCTAAGGGCTGATCTGAAACGATCTCTATTCGGCTAACTTTCTTGCCATCAAGCGATACGTTACTGCGCTCATTCGACAATAGAGCGATTGCATCTTGTTCAAGCTGGGAGCGCCTAATTTTTCCATTTGCAGTAAACCATTGCGGTACTTGGTTAATCTCTTCCACTACCAATAAACTGCCAATTTGAGCGTAATCGGGCAGACGGTGGTTCAACTCAATCACTCTTTGCAGTAAAGATGGGGCTTGCTCAGTGACTGCGCACAAAGCACTTTGGTCGTTGCCAACGACAAAAAAGGGCAACTTGGGTAAGAAGGCGAAAGCCTCAGACTCTATCCACTCTGGTGATACATTGCGGCCGTATGCGGTGACGATAAGGTTCTTTTTTCTGCCTAAAAGGGTGACAAATCCCTGTTCATCGATTTCCGCCAAGTCGCCCGTTGCTAGCCATTCATCAGTAAATGGTTCACCTAGGTACCCGAGCGCATTATTACCTTTGACTTCCAACTCACCATCTTCAGCGATACGTACCTTTAGATGAGGCAGGACTCGTCCACTAGTGCCCGCCTTATTTGCCTTGGGCGTGTTTAGACAGACGACAGAACTGCACTCAGACAACCCATATCCTTCATACGCAGCGATGCCAACTTGTCGCGCGGCCTCAATAAGCACCGTCGAAACGCGAGCGCCACCAACGGCAACAAACTTTAGCATTTGTGTTAAATCTGGGGATTGTCGAACCACCGAAATCAGTGCAAGTAGCAGAGCGGGAGTTAGAACAAGACTCTCAGGTCGGTATTGAGCCAGAGCGTGAGCAAAACGCTGCGCATCAAACTTGTTTGATCCTTTCAATCCGGTTTGTTCACCACCGAGCACATAGGAAGTCACACCCAAGAGTAATGGGACGTAAACCCCCGTAATATTCTCAAGCAAAGTCGACAAAGACAGTACGGTGAGGTGTCGGCTCGCCTCGCCACAAACACTATGAGCTAGCGACTGCGCTACTTGGCATATGTTCTCCTCACTTAAACAAACGCCTTTAGGATCACCTGTAGAACCCGAAGTAAACGTAATTTTCTGAGTGCCAGCTAAATACTCTTTGTGTTCTCTTGTATGATGCTGATAGACAGCAAGCCCTGCGATGCTTTCAATTCGCTCTCCAACATAATCGCCTTGATAAACAGACCAGTCTCCGATCAGTAGATCCACAGCCGAACGTTTTAAGACATGCTCAACTTGTTGCGGCGAGAAAAAAGTGGGAATAGGAACAACGACCACATTGACTGACATAGCCGCTAAATCAACCATCACCCAACTTAAGCTGTTATCAGCTCTTAGGGCGATAGCCTTCGCCCCCATCGCTTGTAATTGATGTGCCGTATAATGAATACAGTCCAGCAACTCTTGGTAAGTAATGGTTAAGGGATCTCCCGTATGATCACTACCAACAAAAGCGATATTGTCAGGCGTTTCGCCTGCCCATTTTTCGATGGCCTCTAGAATCGCGTTCATAATTGTCCTCCCTATGCCTGCTTACGGCGGTTGTGTACCAAGCGTAAACGCTGCAACCCTTTAATCAGGTTGCCAGCAAAAACCTTAGGTTGATGCTCGTAATAGGTGCCCCACACTTTCGGTGCATCAAGAATTTTTTCTGCATCGGCGTCAGCAATTAAACGAGGCTCTAATCCTAGCCGTGACATCAATGCGAATAGAGGATCTGTCGCGGTAAAAATGCACCATTCAAAGCCGTTTTCGACTAAGCACTCTGCAATCAAGAAGAAATGGAGGGGAGACATGCCTTTAGCGAAGGACGCAAGATGACCAAACTCTACAAGGTTGGAACGTTCAACAGGTTGTTGGAACAAGTTTGATATCAATACCTCTGCTGGTGCATCCAAATATTGCTCAAGAAACAGAGGCTCATCAGCCGCAATTCGGAATCCACAGACAGACGCGATCTCGTCGTTATCGAGCAAGGTTAAATACGCTGGCATGAAGAGCTTAAGCTCAGCACGAAAGGCTTGTTGGTAGCGCAAAGAAACGTGGTTAACCACTGGCTTCCACAATGCATGTGATGGATAAACGATGTCGAGCTGAAAATGAGTTGCTTGAGTTTGAGGTTTCATGAGCGTCACCTTACCTTGGTTCATTACCAGTAAGATAAAATGCGAAACTTAAGAAACCCTTAATGTTAGAAATATTCTATAAAAACCCTTCTAACCCACTGAAATCATTACTCTCTATTGTTCAAAAAAAGTGATGACTAACTACCATGAACCGTTAGATATGCACAGTATGCTCGCGCCTTTTCACCACCCTGCTGCTGGGTATAGCACGTTCGGTAGTTGTCGATGTAACGAAGAAAAACGGTCTCAGCTTGCGCTTTAGGCATTTCCACCAGCTGGTTGATAAAACGTCGCGATCCCACTTCAAAGTGCTGGGTATCGATTGGGGTGTTCCAGTCTCCTCCCCAGATTAAAAATCCATGATGAGCGAACAGCTCTACGACATCTTCCGCCATGCCCTGACGTTCGATCTCTTCTCGAGCCCTATAGCGAGTCCGGTTGACATAACGTGTTGCAGATTGTGCAGGTTTGACAAAAATCTGACCATTATCGGCAAACTCTACGAATGGGTTTTGCACGGGGTTAACGTCTATCGCGACGCCATAAGCATGTTTCGACCAACTAGAACCGCTCGTGATCGGCCGAGCATTAAACGCACTGCTATTGTTCGCTGCCATCGATGCGTCGTCATCCCCTTTAAACTCTCGCATCAATTTCGCAGAATGGAGTGGGAAACGGCGTTGATACAAATCCGCAAAAAGACGTTCCACTGAAGGAGCGACAATATCAAGGACGATCACGCTCCCTCGCTGGGTTTGCCCAGAGAAATCAATAAAATCAAAGTCAACCTTAGCCAGGCGTTCACATCCTACCGGAGCTCCAGAAGTCAATACGCCCTGCTTTTTCATCATCCCGCATTGCCACTCTGAGACAGGTGCAACCTGAGCATGACTGGTGGCACTTATCGCAAGGAATAGCAAAGGCAGTAACCAATTTTTCACGTAGAATTTCCTTCTTTTAGAGATTGAGAGGTAGGCTCAAATCCACCTCTAACCCAACTAACTTTTCGCTAGTTTGCATCTTTAGTCTTGCGCCTTCAAGCGGATCAAATCGGTGAGAAACGAGACATTCGATCACAAATAACTGGCTGAGTTAATTCATAATTACCTAGAAAACACTGCAAATTCGCAATTCGGATTACTCACTTTGTATTGCTGGTGACTTGAAGGCAAAGTCAACTCAGAATAACTCGGAGAGAAAGATGGAAATCATACATCACGGTGGGAAGCATACGGTCACAGGTTCATGTCATGAACTGAGGCATGACAATCAGGCTCTGTTAATCGACTGTGGTTTATTTCAAGGGCAAGATGCTCGCTCGCTTGAGACTGATTTCCCAATCAAACAGCTCAATGGGCTGATTCTAACTCATAGTCATATCGACCATATTGGGCGGATACCCTGGTTGCTCGCTGCGGGATTTAAACAGCCAATATTTTGTACGGAAGCCACTGCGGAACTGGTCCCTCTGATGCTCGAAGATAACCTTAAGTTACAACTGGGGCTCACCACAAAAAAAGCACAGCGGGTGTTAGAACGAGTCAAGCGCCAGCTCTGTCCTTACCCCTATGATCATTGGTTCTCTCTCGATAGCAAACAATCTGACTCAATCCAGATACGTCTGCAACAAGCTGGGCACATTCTAGGCTCTTGTTATGTTGAGTTGTGCTTACCCAACCAAGAGATCGTCGTTTTTTCTGGTGATTTAGGCCCAACGAACACACCATTACTGCCCGATCCTGTCTCACCCCAGCAAGCCAATTATCTGTTTATTGAAACTACCTACGGCGATACACAACACGAAGATATCGCCACGCGCTCCTTGCGGCTGAAAGCCATCATCGATCGTTCTCTTGAAGACGGCGGAACCATACTGATACCAGCGTTTAGTGTCGGCAGAACTCAAGAACTGCTCTTTGATATCGAGCAACTGGTATTTGAGCATCAGATAGATACCAAGATCCCTATAATCCTTGATTCTCCCATGGCGCAGAAAGTCACCCGTTCCTATCGCCGTTTCAAGCAATTGTGGGGCAATGAAGCCAAGCAAAGACTGCAAAACCAACGCCATCCACTCGCGTTCGAGCAATGCATCACAGTTGAAGATTTTCGCACCCACCTCCGACTGGTTAACCGACTTAAATCGACCGGAGAACCTGCGATAGTCGTCGCCTCTTCAGGAATGTGTCAGGGAGGTCGCATAGTGGACTACCTTAAAGCCTTGCTGCCAGATCAACGCACCGATATTTTGCTCGCTGGCTATCAAGCTGACGGAACACTTGGTCGTGCCATTCAATCTGGCTGCATCGACATTGAGATTGACGATGAGCAGGTGGAAGTATTGGCACAGGTTCATACTATGTCAGGTTACTCAGCCCATGCAGACCAATCGGATCTGCTGCGTTTTATCGAAGGAATCCCTGCTAAGCCGCAAGCGATTCATTTGATTCATGGTGAGCCAAACACTAAATCCCAATTTGCAGAGCTCCTTCGCCGCCGAGATTATCAAGTTATCGAATAGAAATAAGGCTGCGAACAACGCAGCCTTATTTTGTTGAGCTGACAGTTTGACGTAAAAGCTATTTTTTACGTATTTCGACAATATTACTGAATCCGGACGTTGCGGAGCCATCAAACGCTTGCACGCGATAACCATAACTTCCTGTCGGTAAAGCGCTAATATCATCATCAAAACGGGGCGCGTTAATGCCTACCGTTCCAATTCGAACGAAAGAGAATTGACCTTTACGTTTCAACCCTCGTTCAATATAGAAGCCGCCTTCATTATCAGAGTTGTCTGACCAAGTTAAGGAAATAGTGTTGCCATTTTGAGTCAAAATCAGATTGCTCGGCGCCGCTAAACTACCGGGTTGAGGACCAGGTCCCGTACCGCCAGAATCGCTGGTGACACTAACAATAAGGGTGTCTGATGTTGCTTGGTTAACACTATTTTTTGCAGTAACTCGATAGCGATATTCTCCGGTATTCGGCACCGTATCGAGATAAGATGTCGTATCTGCTGGCAACGTCGCGATCTCGATAAAACTCACTTTACCGCGATATTTGGTTCCTCGTTCAACGACGTATTCTATCTCATTGGCGCTGTTGTCTTGCCAACTCAAACTCACATTTAAGCCATCAACCGAAGCCGCCAGATCCGTAGCAGCATTGAGAGCATCTTGGTCAATAACCAACACATTGACACTGCTGCTGTTCATCGCGCCAGCATTATCCGTCACCGTCAGTGTCACCATAAAATCACCTGCCGACGCGTACGCATGAGAGGCATTCACTCCAACGCTGTTTTGCCCGTCACCAAAGTTCCAATCATAGGCGACGATGGAGCCATCCGGATCACTCGAGCCTAGCCCATTAAAGTAAACGACCTCCCCAATCCCATAACTGACCGCGGGGTTGTCGATGGCAATAACCGCATTGGGCAAATCGGTCGTCACTTGAACGGTTGTCGACGTCGAATCCGATAGACCATCGTTATCGGTAACCGTTAAGGTCACCTCATAACTGCCAGCTTGAGCATAGACGTGCTCATTAATAGCAACCTGATCAGAGGTAGTACCATCACCAAGATTCCAATCATAACTGACGATATTCCCACCTTCGCTGTCAGAGGAGTTGCTGCTATCAAAATCCACAGGGGTACCAAAGGCAATTGAGTTCGCGCTCAAGACTATCTCTGCGGTTGGAGGGTTCATACCGCTCGCATTCAATGCATAAGCTACAGCGCCTGCTGCATCAACGAGACCATGTCCAAATACGTTATCGTCACCAACAACGCCAATATCAACAGCCGTACTAAACAAGCCATTTTCTATGTCATCTGGGGTAATATTTGGATTTGCCGCTACCATTAACGCGGCAATCCCAGCCGTCAATGGAGAAGAGAATGATGTACCGCTGTAGTATACGTAGCGGTTGTCAGGGTATGTGGTGAGGATTTCGACACCGGGGGCGGTGATGTCAACATAATCCCCCCAGCTAGAGAAACTGGCTCGATCATTGTTGCGATCTGTTGCCCCAACACCAACAAAACTGGTGAAGTCTGGATAAGTCGCATGCTGTAATCCACTATTACCCGCCGACATAAACAACAGACCATTACGATTTCGCAAATACTGAGCAGCCGCATTAATGGTCTCGTATTGGATGCCTCCGTAACTTAAATTGACCACACGTGCCCCTCTATCCGCGGCGTATTCAATACAGACCGCCATCGTAGAGATATAGGCAGAGCTGTTGTTGTCACTGATAGCGATTCGAACGGGAATAATATCGACATTCCAATTCGCACCCGCAACGCCAGTTGAATTATTACCTACTGCACCTAAGGTTCCTGCCGTCCCTGTACCGTGACCATTGGCATCGTAAATATAGTTAGATCCATCTTGAGCGTTGTAGGCGAGATCGAGTCGTAGGTTTGGGCCAAGATCTGGATGATTGACATCAAAACCTGTATCACACACAGCGACCAGCACCGATGAGCTGCCAGTAGTAATGTCCCAAGCCTGTCGGCTATTTACATTGTTGTGGTGCCACTGATTACCAAACATGGGATCATTGGGCTGTAAAGTCGGTTCCATTGCGTAATCCGCTTCTGCAAAAGCAACATACCCACTACTACTAATAATTTTGGCAATCGCCTTTTCTCGACCATGGTGATCAAAAGTGGCGATGACGATTTGACTGCCTCCAAGGATACGTTCAGAAACCAATCCTTGGCTCTTGAGTAGGCTGTTAAGTCCTTTTAGGTCGCTTGGTGAAGCGTTGGCGTCGATTTGGTATATAACCGTACCCGGCCTGACGCGATCCTGATTGCTTTGCACGGTGTTCGCTAAGACACTAAACGTGACAACTGCGAAGGTTGCCCACAGGAATAAGGCTGGAATAAAGGATTTCACTAGGCGCATAGTACTTCTCCATGACGAACTTCAGGACGCTACTAATAGTTTGGTCAATAAATGGACAACTGTAAAATAACGCTTTGTAATGAAATCCTCCTCAGAGTCTCCCGATTACTCAACATCAATCAGTTAGCCGACAAACCTTTTTTACTCACTCTACTCGTGGCTTTAGTCGATGAAATACAAACCAAAGTTAACTTCCACCTTCACACAGCGCTAAGTCAGAGAATTTTTCTATCAAACAAATAGGAGTAAAGAGTCTGCAATTGATCCACTCCCATGCCATGCTTACTCAAACGAATAACCGCCCTAGGATTAAGGTCAAACCCTAGTCGCGGCAGGTGGCTCAATCAATTAAATCTCAAAATACTGCATCAGAACGATAAGAAGTCGAATCCGTTAGATGAAAACTTCAACTACGCAGAAGCCTTTAAAGCCCTCAACCTCAAAGCGGATCTCAAAGCTCTGATGGTCGCGAAGATATTTGGGAACCTGAAGAGGATATTTACTGGGGCGCGGAGAGTGAGTGGCTCGGTGATGAGCGTTACTCTGGTGAGCTGGCACCTTCAACTATGCATCACGTGGCATCATCATTACGCTAATCGGTAAAACGTCCCATGCGTCGAGATGCGGGTAAGGTCGCTCCCCTTGCCATCGTGTAGTTAAGCGATTGAAAGATAGGTTGATATAGAAAAAGATTATCAATCGATACAAATATGCTGAAATTAAACATCGAAAGTTTGAAAAACATGGTTAAAATAGCCGGCTCAGATTTTCTATCCATACTGCTCCTTTGAGGACGAGACATTGAAAACGCAGCACCTTTCAGCAAGCGACAACCAAGATATCGAACTAGCTAAACAGATTTTAGCGCGTGGTGAATTGGTCGCGATTCCAACCGAAACGGTTTACGGACTGGCAGCAGATGCATCTAACCCAGAAGCAGTGAAGAAGATCTTCGCGGCGAAAGGTCGACCAGCTAACCATCCGCTGATTGTTCATATCGGTGATGTGGAGCAGCTGTCTGACTGGGCGCGTGATATTCCAGCACAAGCCTATACGATTGCTGAGGCATTTTGGCCTGGGCCAGTGACGCTATTGCTAAATAAAGCGCCACAAGCAACCTCTGTTGTGACTGGTGGCTTAGAGACCATTGGTATTCGTATGCCTGCGCACGACGTTTTCAGTACGTTATTGACGTCATCGGGAATGGCCGTTGCGGCTCCTTCTGCGAATCCATACAAAAAACTTAGCCCGACGTCGGCTGAACATGTGATGAACTCGCTCGGTGGCAAAATTTCAGCGGTCTTGGATGGTGGGGACTGTACCCATGGTCTTGAATCGACCATTATCGACCTGACAGAAAAGCCATACCGTATTCTTCGTACAGGCCCAGTAACGGCAGCACAGTTATCAGAAGTACTCGGAGAAGAAGTGCTATCGCCAAAAGCACACAGTGTTGCCGTCCCAGGCAATGTGACCAGTCACTACCAGCCAAACACTAAAGTTCGTCTGGTTACTTTGGAAGAGATTTCCAATGCAAGTGGTGACAATATCGCATGTCTGCACTATTCACCGATTGCACCTAGCTTGGCCTTTAAATCTAAGCCTATGCCAACCGATGTCGCGCAATACTCACATGATCTTTACCGCGCGCTAGATGAAGCGGATAAATGGGGTTGTGACGAAATTTGGGTTGAGAGACCGCCAGTGAGTGAGGAGTGGTTTGCGGTACATGATCGCCTAAACCGAGCTCAGTCTAAGCTGTAGCCACAGAGAACAAATCAGCAACGCCCCTATACCAAGGGGCGTTTTTGTATCCCTATCGCTCAAATGCTTATCTTAATGACCATAATTTAAGTGACAACGGATCAATCGCCAGTTAAACGTGTTGCAATTTTGTTAAATAGAATTAAAACTCTAAATATAACTTCCTCGAGCTCAGCTCAGTGTATGCACGTTTAATAGAAGGAGTAAGTTGTGCTAAGTATTCTTCGCCTGATAATGGCTGCCATTTTTGTTGTTTTTACTACTTTATTTGCCTTTGTCTACTGCCTGTTTAGCCCGCGTAATCCTAAACATGTCTATTTCTTCTGCCGATGGTTTAATCAATTACACAAAATCCTTGGTGTCACTTTAATTCAAAGAGGACTAGAGCGAGCCCCTACCCCAGCTAACAGCGTCTATATTTCTAACCACCAAAGCGTCTACGATTTTGTCACATCACCGGGAATGCTCAGACCAAGAACGGTCTCGTTAGGCAAACGAGAGCTGATCTGGGTGCCATTTTTTGGCCAACTTTACTGGATTACTGGCAATATTCTGATCAACCGGGAAGACAAGTCCAAAGCTCGCGATACGATAAAACAAGTCGCAGAAGCGATTCATAAGCGTAACCTTTCGGTTTGGGCTTATCCTGAGGGAACGCGAAGTAAAGGACGAGGTTTGTTGCCATTTAAGACGGGGGCATTTCGCATGGCAATTGAAGCTGGCGTTCCCATTACACCAATGGTGGTCAGTACAACGCATAATAAAATCAACCTTAACCGCAGCAATAATGGCATCGTGATTACTGAAATGCTCGATCCTATCGACACCTCTGGCTATACCATTAACGATGCTCGCACCTTGGCAGACCACTGTCATGCTCTGATGGCCGAAAAGATTGCTCAACTGGATCTGGAAGTTGCACAATTTGAGCAGCAAGCTGGCGCAAAACCGCGTTCTAGCGTCGGCTAAACATCACTCTTCTACGCAAGGGGCAAATAATAAATAGTCAGCCTATTTTCATATCAGTTATCGAAAGCGAACTGTTGATAAATCATTCAAATATGTGGATTAATTCACACTTCATCACGAGTTTAAATTTTGTCTCAAATCTCCGACAGCCACCGTTATTTATCTGATTAGACCATTTAATTGCATAGCTTGATGTATACTGCGCGGCAGTTATAGCCACATGAATAAACTTATGTTTCTAACACCGTATTTTTCACAACAAAACAATCAGTTCCAGTTCACTCGCCAACAAGCAAGCCACTTTGCGAAAAAGGTAGCGGGTGACTTTAACCCTATCCATGATGAAGATAGCAAACGCTTCTGCGTGCCAGGTGATCTATTGTTCGCCGTACTGCTCAGCAAAGAGGGCATCAGCCAGAAAATGCGCTTCGACTTCTCAGGCATGGTGAACGATGGTGTGGCACTGTCTGTTGAAAATAAATGTGAAAAAGAAAGTGCAGTGGTAGACGAGAAGTCTAAAGAGTACTTGCATATGTCTCGTGAAGGGGAAGTTAATCACAACCCTGAGTTCATTGAACATGTGGTCACTAGCTATGTTCAGTTCTCTGGCATGGGCTTCCCTCATATCATGGTTCCATTAATGGAAGAGCAGCAGATGATGATCAACTGCCAACGTCCATTGGTGATCTATGAGAGCATGGAAGTTGAGTTTTCTCGCCTAGATCTGACTCACCCTGAAGTGGAGTTTTCCGGTGCGACATTTGATGTGGACGGTAAACGTGGCTTAGTGACTCTAAACTTTACCTTTAAAGAAGACGGTGAAGTGGTTGGTAAAGGTCTCAAACGTATGGTTGCAAGTGGTTTAAAACCATACGATCAAGAAGCAGTAGATGATCTTGTAGAACGCTTCCATGCTCGCAAAGAGGCGTTTCTAACCGAGTTTGCTAACGCAGCATAATCAATAAGGGGTTATCGACATTCGGTAACCCTTTTTTGATCGGTAGCACCAACACGCTTAGTCGCGTCGAGTTGTTGGTCAGCTCAAAGATCTCACTCAATCATCTAGCCCTCAAAGTGAATCTTGGTTAGCCTCCATCACACTGATTCATCCACACTAATCCCCATGACACAGCAAGCCTACTACTCAGCATCTATATTGCAGTTTTCTGAGAACGACACACAGAATATCCTCAATCATTTACGTGATGAAGCACAAGCTATCTGGCAATCAAAGATCGACCTACTTAAAACACAGTTCAACCAATTACCTCATCTTGCGGGTGATGTGATCCTTGGTTTTAATCAGCCAGAATTAGAACTCGATACCGAGGTGATTATTCTCTATCGCGGTCTAGTGTTTGTTGTCTCGATAGGTTCAGACAATAGCCAGTATGATGAACAGCACATGTCACAGCTCCACAAACAAGCCCTGCGCCTTAAAAAGCATCATTTGGGCAGTCAGACTAAATTCATCATCCCCGTATCAATAGAAACAAAGGCATCACCACAACCAAGCCCAATTATAGTTTCAGAAGATTTGGTGGCTGGCACTATGTGTGACAATGGCGAACATCTGGCTGCACTCATCGAACACTTTTCTAACCAATACAAAGATGACCAAATCCTCTTGGATGAATGGCTAGAAAGTGGCTTTACTCTCTTATCGCAATCATCGATTAGCGAGTCATCTTCTTAACAAAGACCACAACAAACAGTGCCATGGTAAAGCTGCCTAAGAAGGCTTCGCAGGCAGCGATAAAGCGAGCTAACCCGATGGGCGATATATCACCATAGCCTAATGTAGTGAATGTCACGACACTAAAATAGAGAGAGTTGAAAAACTCAAGTACGTAAAACTGCCAACCCGTAACATCTTCATAAATAGGGTGCGCACCTGTCGTATCGAGAAAGAAGTAGGCAAAAGCGCAGATCAAAATTAGGAAGATGGAGAAACTCACCACTCTTATCGGGTCTTCGCCATAACCACAGAACATGTCCACTAACTTCGAGATCATCCTCTTAGAACTGAGTAATGGCATTTGGTAACGGCGAAAGCGCATTTCTCGCTTAAAGAAATCCCCCGCCATCTCGAACAAACCTTGCTTTTCACACTGTTTACGTATGTTTCGACACACTTCTTCAGCTTCTTGGCAATAGGTAATGGATGCTTTCCTGTCATGTCCTTTCATTGCTCGTCGTGCTTCCTGCTCTTGTTTAAGGCTCTTGCCCCATTCAATATTCTCCAGTTTCGCACGAGACAACTCTGCCCCGAGTAGGTTGCAGTTGTCGAGCTTAGCACAATGTAAGTTGGCACCGATTAACTTCGCCTTCATTAATGACGAGTCACGTAAATCTAAACCGAACAAATGGGCGTCAACCAAATTCGCCCGATAAAAATCCGCACCCCGACACTGGTAGCCGTCTTTCGAACCACGGTTAACCAGATCGATATCCTCGAGATTTGTTTTCGCCAACTGAAATCCGTCTAAAGGTTTACCTGCTGCGGCCCATTGTTCAACCTTGTCTTTTATATCATCATTGCTTTTATCGACTTTGGGGTCATGCCAGTAACAGAGTCCTGACTCCCCACACGGTTGATCGCAGCACCAGCCATCAGGATTTTGATAGCTGCATTGGCCTTGGTGAGATTCCATATGCACTGCCCCTAATCATATCTAGAGTGACGTTAGTAGCCCCAGATATCTTTACTAAGTGTAGTGGGTGCATATTAGCGCGCCATTACTATTTACAAATTAATCAGTATCAACCTGCTCTCTAAGCCATTTTTTAAATAGCCGAGTATAAGGGTCATCTATGTGCGTAATCACAAAGTAACCTGCATTCGCAGCAATGGGGACAAACGGAGCAGTTAACCTTCCCTGCTCAATTTCCTTATCCAATAGAGCAACTCGCGCCAAAGCGATTCCGACCCCAGCTTCAGCAGCCGACATTGCCATATCAGTTCGGTTGAAGAAATGACCTTGGTTGGTTTCAAAGTCCAATCGTTGATGGGAAGCCCAATACAGCCACTCATAATCTTTTAGCGCCCCAGACCAAGGCATTAAATCATGGAGCAACGTCACTCTCCCCCACTCGTCGCTGCCATGCAAGATCTCACGATGGGCACTGAAATAGTCACGACTCATCACTGGTAGCAACGATTCTTCCATTAACAGTTCCGCATCAGCATGTTTGTATGGCAAAGGCCCGTAGTCGATAGCAATATCGAAGTTTCGATTATCGCTATCCACCAACGCTCCCTCTGCAAAGGTATGGATCTGAACATCAGGATAGCGTTTATGAAAGTTTTCTAATCGCGGGACGAGCCATTTAAAAGCGAAGGATGGGGTCAGTTTTAACCGAATCTGTTTGCGTTCAGAAACCTGCGTCAATTGAAAAATGTTCTCTTCTATTGCCGCCAGATGATGACTGGTTGCCTCCACCAGCTTTCGTCCCTGTTCACTTAAACGTATGCCACGAGCGTGGCGTTCAAAGACACTAAAACCTAGTCGCTCTTCAATCTGCTGTAACTGTTGACTGACAGCACCAACCGTTAGATTCAGTTCTTTCGCTGCACTGGTTAAGCTTTGATGGCGTGAAACAATACAAATAAGGTTAACACCTTGTAATAGTGCCGACTTCATAGTCACCCTTTAAATTTTCTAAAATCTAGTATCAATTCTTATCGATTGTTAAGCGGATGTAAATTGCACATTCTTGGCAAACTTTTAAAACTGTGAGAATTGAACGTGAAGGTTGTTATTTTAGGCAGCGGTGTGGTCGGTTTGACCAGTGCTTGGTATTTATCTCAAGCAGGATTTGAGGTGACGGTCGTTGATAGGCAGGCACGCTCCGGAGAAGAAACCAGCTTTGCTAACGCAGGGCAGATTTCCTATGGTTACTCATCGCCATGGGCCGCTCCTGGTATTCCAACCAAGGCAATCAAATGGCTATTTGAAGAGCACGCTCCTTTAAAGATTAAACCTAGCCTAAGCCCTGAGCTGATCCAGTGGGCAAGCCAGATGTTGGTCAATTGCCAACTGAACAAGTATCGAGTCAACAAAGCTCGTATGCTGACGATTGCCAATCGCAGTCGAGAGTGTTTAGCTCAGTTAAATAAGCAGTTTGATCTCAATTATCAGGGCAGAACCCAAGGTACGCTACAAATCTTCCGCAACCCAGCTCAACTCAAGGCGGTCGAAAAAGATATCGCACTGCTTGAAGAAAGTGGTACTCAATACCAACTCATGGATCCGGCACAATGTCTGGCACAAGAGCCAGGGCTAGCGAATATGAACGGTGATTTGGTGGGCGGTCTCTATTTACCTGATGATGAAACTGGCGATTGCCATCTATTTTGTCAGCAGCTTCAAGCAATGGCAGAGCAAGCTGGTGTTACCTTCTTGTTCAATACTCATGTCGAAAAGTTAATCACTGCCAACGATCAAGTGGTTGGCGTCGAAACATCACATGGAACAATCCATGCCGACAGCTATGTCGTCGCGATGGGCAGTTATTCAAAACACCTTCTTGCGCCGCTTAACATACATATCCCTGTTTACCCTGTGAAAGGTTACTCACTGACTTTACCGGTAATCGACCCAAATCATGCCCCTTGTTCTACCATTATGGATGAGACCTATAAGGTGGCCGTGACACGGTTTGAAAAGAGGATACGCGTTGCGGGTACTGCAGAACTGGCAGGATTTGATCCCGCATTACCTGAAAAAAGGCTAGCGACACTCAATCATGTTGTTAGCAACTTATTTCCTAACGGCGTCGATTTTTCTCAAGCAGAATACTGGACTGGCTTTAGACCAATGACGCCAGATGGCACACCTATTATTGGTCAAACAACGTTCTCCAACCTTTATACCAATACTGGTCATGGCACTTTGGGGTGGACCATGGCATGTGGGTCGGCGGACATTCTAACGAATATTATCTCGTCACAAGGCCATGCATCATTCCGCGAACTCAGTATGGAACGCTACATCTAATTTCAAACAACACAATTCACTTTGTTAAACTGGAATTGCAAAATATTTTTCAGTGAGACCAAGTGAATTGGTAATATACAAATCACTAATATACCCACACCCAAAGCAATTACTGCTAATAAATTGTCGAACAACTATTAACCAGAGCTATTAATTAACAATTTTTTAGCACTTTGTGTTTTACCTCACGCAAATTCACATCCACAAACAAATAAATTAACAACTGCGTTACAGAAAGGGTAATATCCTGTTCAGAAAACAACCATTACAAAACAAACAGGGAAACTACTTATGCAGTCAATTGTTGATTTTTTGAATGGAATTATCTGGAGCCCGGTATTGATTTATCTTTGCCTTGGCGCGGGTCTATTCTACTCAGTCATGACACGATTTGTTCAAGTTCGTCACTTTGGTGAAATGTGGCGCCTACTTCTTTCAGGGAAAAGTTCTTCAAAAGGTATCTCATCATTCCAAGCTCTAGCGGTATCGCTATCTGGTCGTGTGGGTACTGGTAACATTGCAGGTGTGGCTGCGGCTATCGGTTTCGGTGGTCCAGGTGCTGTATTTTGGATGTGGGTTGTTGCCTTCTTCGGCGCAGCAACAGCATACGCAGAATCTACTCTAGCTCAAATCTATAAAGAAGAAGACAACGGTGAATTCCGTGGTGGCCCAGCTTACTACATCGAAAAAGCGATGGGTCAGAAGTGGTACGCGTGGATTTTTGCTATCTCAACAATCTTTGCTTGTGGCTTCTTGCTACCAGGCGTTCAGTCAAACAGTATCGGTAATGCGGTAGAAGCTGCATTTGGTTCTGGTGAAATGATTGAAACAGCTATCGGTACATTCAGTTTCGCGAAAATCTTTACCGGTACTGTGATTTCAGTAATCCTAGCTTTCATCATCTTTGGCGGTGTGAAACGTATTGCGAACTTCACTCAGATCGTTGTGCCATTCATGGCTTTGGCTTACATCATCACAGCGTTCGTTATCATCCTACTGAACATCGGTGAAGTACCTCGTGTATTCTCAATGATCATTGGTGATGCATTTACGCCTATGGCAGGTGTTGGTGCTGCGATTGGTTGGGGTGTAAAACGTGGTGTTTACTCTAACGAAGCAGGTCAAGGTACAGGTCCTCACGCAGCCGCTGCTGCAAGCGTTGACCACCCAGCTCAGCAGGGCCTAGTGCAGGCTTTCTCTATCTACATCGATACACTACTAGTATGTTCTGCGACTGCATTTATGATCATCATTACTGGTGCATACAACGTACACGGTGCAGAAGGCTTCCTAGTACAGAATATTTCTGCTGATATTGCAGCAAATGGTCCTGTATTTACTCAAATGGCAATCGAGAGCGCGCTGCCAGGTATCGGTAAGCCGTTTATTGCTGTTGCGCTGTTCTTCTTCGCGTTCACCACTATTCTTGCGTACTACTACATTGCAGAAACAAACATTGCATACATCCGTCGTACGTTTAAAGTTAGCGGCCTAATGTTCTTGCTAAAAGTCGCATTAATCGCCGTTGTGTTCTACGGTACAGTTAAAACTGCAAACCTTGCGTGGGCAATGGGTGACGTGGGTGTAGGCCTAATGGCTTGGTTAAACATCGTGGGTATCTTAATTATCTTCTTCATGTCAAAACCTGCACTAAAAGCACTTAACGACTACGAAGAGCAGCAAAAACAAGGTGTCACTGAGTTTACATTCAACCCTGTTAAGCTTGGTATCAAGGGCGCTGACTACTGGGAAGATAAATACCGCCGTAAAACGGGCAAAGCACCCGAGGCTGAAGTCGAAACAAAACCAGTTGAACAACCTTCAACCTAATCTCGACTAAAACAGATAAAAGCAGTGGTAAAAAAAGGGGTTAGCCAATGGCTAACCCCTTTGTTATTACTGTTCCCATATATTTCAGTACCGACCTAATCAGGCTTGGCCAACACTTAATATTCTTGATTACGCCGCTACCTGCTCAAGCTCAACAGATTCGCGCTGTTTTTTCTCACCAATAGGCAAGATGGTACGACCATATTCGTTGTTCAGTACTTGCGCCATTGCAAAGTAGATTGCGCTTGCGCCGCAGAAAATACCTTCAATGCCTGCGATAGTACCAATCAGTTCACTACCAGAGAAATCACGAGCTGCAAGTAGGAAGAATAGGATTGTTAGTGAACCGAAAACGATCTGTTTAGCCACTGGGTAGCACAGTGAACCAATAAACATAAAGCCAGTGAAGACACCCCAAAGTAGCAAGTACCAACCCATAAAGCTTGCAGGGCTTGCAGGAAGACCCATGTATGGCATCACGATTAAACCAACCAAAGTTAGCCAAAATAGACCGTATGAAGTAAATGCTGTGGTACCAAATGTATCGCCACGTTTGAAACACATCATGCCGACTAGCACTTGGCTCAGACCACCATAAAAAATACCCATTGCAAGAATCATTGAGTCAATTGGGAAAAAGCCTGCGTTGTGGATATTTAGCAGGATGGTTGTCATGCCGAAACCCATAAGGCCTAATGGAGCCGGGTTTGCCAGTTTTGTTGACATTTTGCGCACCTTTCAAAAATGTTAGTAAAAATTACGCGCGAAGTTTAATCCTGTTCAACAAAAAAGATAAACATTGAATTTGCAATCTAAGATTACGCAAACCATTTAATATGCTTTTTGTTTAATCACCTTCATGCTTTCTCATGGTAAAAATGCCAATTCTGATATGGCGCAGAAAACAAAAGGCCTCAATTTTCAACATTGAGGCCTTATTTCTAGTTTGAACACTCACCGGTTACTGGCAGGATATTTCGTCCCAGAACCAATTGGACTGTACGGGTGTTTCCCAAACTCCCGGCCCATTTTTAGCGATAAAACATTTGCCGTTATAAGTCACTTTGTCACCATTTGCGACTTGAGTAACGCCCGGTTCCCACTGCGTCATACCGCCTGGGTCTGGCGTTGGGTCTGGTGTGGGTGAAGGATCGACAGGATCGAGCTGTTCAACCACACGAACTTCTGGCCAACTTGCATGCGAGCCATAAAAATTGGTCACACACTTTTCGTAGTCGCCCTCAACCAAGGCGGAATAAGCGGTTTGGAATCCCACCAGTTCACACTCAAATGAATAGCCACCGGGACGGTCTGCATAGTATTTCCAGTTGCCATCCCAATTGGTATAAAGCACATCCGTCGCGCCATTGAGGTTTAAGCTTCCGTATGGAGTTTGCTGCCAACAGGTGTCTTTTTCATCACTGCCAATCGGAATTTGATAGTGGGATGATAGCCCTTGCCAGTAACGAATTCGGTTGACGGGCTGGCCTTTATCCTTGTTCTGCTCGCCACACTCAATACCACCATTGATAATGTTAATCGTGGTACCAAAACCATAGCCGATCCCTGCATCGCTCTCTCTCTGAGATGGCTGCCATGTTTTATCTATAACGTGAAGCATCGCTGGCTTAGGGGCTTGCGGAGTTAAAAAGAACCAAATCGCTGATGCTAGATTGAGCCAAGAGTCAGCCACTAGCCCAGGGTTGTTGAGTAACACAGACGCATCGCCGTCGAACATCGCTTCAGAGAATGCACCGTAGTTAAAGTGGTAAGAGAGCTGTTTAGCCCCACGACCAAAGTACCCCTGCCCTGCGACACATGGCCACTTTCTATTTTGCCAGTCGTTCTGACCACAACCTGTCGTGTACCCTTCCTGACCTTCAGACCAGCCCATTTCCCTTACATGAACCAACGCTTGCTGCCACTCTTCTAAACCCAACGGATTATCCCAAGTGTTATCAATGGCAATATGCCCTCCTGTTTCCTGAGCAAAATGAGCAAATGCCGTTACGATCGAGCGCTTACAAATTGCGTCAGAATCACGCCCATCAGTGTACTCAGCACAAAATGCAGGGAACTTACCGATCGCACGTAGGAAGCGAGTGTAAGTGTATTCCGGTGCTGCCATCTGAGTAAGAAAGTCCCACTCTGCACGAGGAAATACTCGCTCAGCGCGCTGTACGTTATCCGGATTGGTGGCTAGCCCCGCATCAATGGCTTCAACGACGCCGTTAGGAGCCGTGCGAAGTGCCTGTGACCATAACTGATACATTGGATCAGAGGTCTTCTGTTGCTCTACGGCGGCAACATCCGCGCGAGAGATAACAAAACCAGTCGGGTTTAGTGGATCGGGCTGAATATTCATCGTTGCCCATGCACTTGAGCCCATACTCAAGGCCGATGCGACGGCTAAAAAGCGCAAGGTTTTCATTGTTATACAACTCCTGTGTATGTGAAGTTGTATCAGCATAGATGAGGAAAAAATAACTAGAATAGTCACTAAGTCAGGTTGCGAGCGATTACAAAGAGCAAAGTAATAACGATATTTATCAGTCGCCGAAAGCGATAAATGAGTCGAAAAAAAACAGCCCGTAGGCTCTAGAGGTGTAATTATTCCCACTCGAATATCAACGAGAGGGAAATTAATCTATACCCGCTCAACTAGAAGATGCAGGTTTCAAAATCTGAAAATTATCAGTAATTCTGGATAGCAGTGAGCCTAAAACTGTTCTTGCTTCCGGGCAACTTTTTGCTCGATCTGAGCAAGATCTTGCTCGATTCGAGCAAAAAGTTGCCCAGCTCGTATATTAACAAATACTTAAATTGTTGAAATATATACATTTTAATTTTGGCACGCTTTTTGACTAAGAGTTAGTGTTATTACACACAACCTCTAAGGATTTTACTATGCCAACTCCATGTTATATTTCTATCGACGGTGAAACTCAGGGTCTGATCACGGCGGG
>NZ_JATABI010000060.1:0-21776 GCF_036533795.1 Vibrio sp. M250220
GTAAAAATCCACCTGCATAGCAGGTGGCTTTGAAAGGCCCCCTAAAAGGGGGCTCACTGTTAGTTTTCTAACCCAAGACGCATCTGACGCTCCTCTTCTTCCTTTCCCACACGATCTTGATGTCGGACATACCTGCGTATAATTTCCTCGTTCATCCCTACCGAATCAACGAAGTAGCCTCTTTGCCAAAATTTGTTGCCCCATAATTTCTTCTTTCTTAAGTACGGAAATTTGTTAAATAGGCGAATTGCGGTTCGTCCTTTTACAAAGCCCATATATGTCGAAACACTTAAACTAGGTGGTAATCTCACGACCAGATGTACGTGGTCTACTTGAACATTCAGCTCTACAACCTTACAGTTCTTCATATTACTGTAGATATAGATGATCCGGTAAAGCTCCTTACCCAAATTACCTTTTAAGATTTTCAGGCGGTACTTTGGCGTCCAGACTATGTGGTACTGACACCTGTAATATACGTGTGAGGCGGATTCATATCTGCTCATGTTCTTTATCTCCTTCATTTGCTGGTTACAAACGAGGACATCTTGAACATGAGCGTTCTTCGGGCATAGCCCAAAGGAACGATCACCACCTTCTAAAGAAGGTGGTTTAAGGTTAGAAAATAAAAAGCCCCGAGAACATTTTCTTCGGGGCTTTTTA
Source organism: Vibrio sp. M250220 (assembly GCF_036533795.1). Lineage (NCBI taxonomy): Bacteria > Pseudomonadati > Pseudomonadota > Gammaproteobacteria > Vibrionales > Vibrionaceae > Vibrio > Vibrio sp. M250220. The sequence goes on from NZ_JATABI010000060.1 coordinate 664, forward strand.
TGTAACCGATTTAACTAAACCTTTATTTATACGGGTATTTCTTCATCGTGGCTTGGCAATGCATTCCATACAGCTTTAACCAGAGTCGCCAGCGGGATGGCAAAAAAGACCCCCCAAAACCCCCATAGTCCACCAAAGACTAAAACCGCGACGATAATCGCGACAGGATGCAGGTTGACAGCTTCAGAAAAAAGCACAGGAACCAGCACGTTGCCATCTAGTGCCTGAATAATGCCGTATGCCACAAGTAACCAGTAGAACTGAGGCGTTAATCCCCATTGGAAAAGGCCGACTATCGCGACAGGCACAGTCACTGCCGCAGCACCGATATAAGGAATAAGTACCGAGAAGCCGACAGCCACAGCCAGCAATACTGAATAACGCAGATCCAGTAGTGCAAAAGTGATATAGCTAACACTGCCGACGATTAGGATTTCCATTACCTTACCGCGAATGTAGTTTGAGATCTGCTCATTCATCTCGTGCCACACTTTGGTCGCCAAGCGGCGATTACGCGGCAAAACACCACTCGCCATCTCGATCATTTCCTCTTTATCTTTAAGTAAGAAGAAAACCAACAGTGGTACTAGGATGAGATAAACCCCTAAGGTCGCAAGACTGACGAGAGAAGCCAAAGAGCCTTTAACAACGCTTTCACTCATACCAATCACTTGATTCTTTGCGTTGGTAACCACTGACTCTACAATCTGGAAGCTATCCAGCTCCGGGTATCGTTGTGGGATTTCGGCAATGAAGCCTTGTAATCCAACATACATGGTCGGAATGTCGTTAATTAAGTTGCCTACCTGCTGCCAGATAGTTGGAACCAGACCAAAAATCGCGACGAGCATTAAGCTGGTAAAACCCAAAATCACCAAGATCACCGCAAGTGTCCTCGGAATACCTAAACGCGACATTTGCACCACAGGCCACTCAAGTAAGTAAGCCAAGACAATCGCAACAAGCAAAGGCGCAATAAGGTTGCCAAAGAAATAAATGGTAATGAAGCCAAATAGAAGAATAGCAACAAGACTCACTGCATGTGGATCAGAAAAACGTCGTTTATACCAACGACTCACCATTTCAAACATTCAATACAATTCCTTAGTCACTTGCATAGAGTAATAACCATTCATTTGTTCACAATTCAATTGAAACAAATGTTTTTTAAGAAAACGGGTAATATCATTCATTGAACTGCTATCACTGATCAGAATTTGAACGTTGTCACCGGGATTCAGCCCTTTAGTGTGACGCTTCGCAAGTAAAAGCGCCATGGGGCACCGCTCTTGGCGTAAATCCAAAATATTAGGTTCCATTCTCTCGCCCGATGCTTAATATTACGGTTAGATATTGTATAGTGTTTTTTTCCAACCGTCAGTGCAAATAGTAATGGTCAGCCCACAGCGGCCTAACGACGAAGTAGGAACCTTAACACTGTTCTCTGACGTGACCGAGAAACCATCTTACTTTTCGAGTGTCCAAGCGTATAGTCAACTTACTAAAATAAGCCACTTAGTGATTTATAAATCAACGGGGTATCATCTTTAATATATGTTTAAACGTATGCGCTCATTGGCCTGCTTGTCTGTTGCAGCCGCTTTAATCGCTCCTGCACTGGCCAACAACCTTGATCTTCCGGATATTGGCACTACCGCAAGCAGCACGCTCACCATTGCCCAAGAAATGCAGTATGGTGACGCCTATATGCGTATGCTACGCAACAGTAAACCGATCGTTAATGACCCCGTGCTCAACGAGTACATCGACAGTTTGGGACATCGCTTGGTCGCCAATGCCTCTGACGTGAAAACCCCGTTTACCTTTTTTATGATTCGTGATCGTAACATCAACGCCTTCGCGTTTTTTGGTGGTTACGTCGCGCTACACTCTGGGTTATTTCTTCATGCTCAGGGCGAAAGTGAACTTGCCTCGGTAGTTGCTCACGAGATTGCGCACGTTACTCAGCGGCACTTAGCACGAAGCATGGAAGAGCAAGCAAGACGCTCTCCTGCAACAATGGCCGCTCTTGCCGGTTCACTTTTACTGGCTATTGCAGCACCAGAAGCAGGCATCGCTGCGATAACTGCTACAACCGCTGGTAGTATTCAAGGCCAAATAAACTATACCCGTAGCAACGAAAAAGAAGCTGACCGCTTTGGTATCAATACCCTTTCGAAAGCAGGCTTTGATGTCAACGCCATGCCGCGTTTCTTTGGGCGTCTAGCAGAAGAGTATCGTTACGCGAGTAAACCACCGCCGATGCTACTCACCCACCCACTGCCAGAAGATCGTATTACCGATACCCGAGCTCGTGCTCAAAATTATCCCGCCACAAGAGTCGATCCATCATTGGACTACCACCTCGCTCGTGCGCGAATTGTTGCCCGCTACGCTGGTATCGATGCGAAGGCTGCACAAGATTGGTTTAATCGTGTAGAAAAAAAGGCCGCTCCAAGTGTTCAGGTCGCGTTTCAGTACGGCAAAGCGTTAGTGCACCTTGATAACAAGGAGCTGGATCAAGCGAGTACGATCCTTCATAAGCTGTTTGAACAGCAACCGAACAATCGCTTCTACCTTGATGCGATGTCAGATCTCTATATTGCTCAGGGCAAAGCCGACAAAGCCGAAGCCATGCTGTTGAAAGCGTTGCAAGCCGCTCCCAACAATGCGGTGATTTCTATTAACTACGCGAATGCACTGCTTAAACAAGACAAAAATGCTGAAGCGGTAAAAGTTCTGCAACGCTATACCCATGACAATCCAAATGATGTGAATGGTTGGCACCTGTTATCGGAAGCAAGCATCCACTTAGGGTTCAGCGATGAGGATCTTGCTGCACGCGCAGAGATTCTCGCTTTGAAAGCGAACTGGAACAAAGCTATCCAATACTATACACAAGCTAGTCAACTCGCAGAGCTTGGCAGTTTAAAACAAGCAAGATACGATGCTCGAATCGACCAGCTAATGGTTCAGCGTGACCGTTTCTTAGCACTACAATAATTAAATGGAGATTACTCTATGTCAGTCGTGATTTATCACAACCCTCGTTGCTCAAAAAGCCGTCAGACTCTTGCTTTGTTGGAAGAGCGTGGTATTCAGCCAGAGATTGTTACTTACCTAGAAACACCACCAAGTGTTGACCAACTGAAGACACTGATGTCTCAGCTTGAACTCACTGACGTCCGTGACATGATGCGCACGAAAGAAGACATCTATAAAGAGCTTGATCTCAAGTCAGCAGACGATGAGACCTTATTCAAAGCGATGACCGAAAATCCAAAACTGATTGAGCGTCCAATTGTGGTTGCGAATGGCAAAGCGAAACATGGCCGCCCACCAGAGCAAGTTCTCGATATTCTATGAGCTGTCAAATCGTTATTCTCTATTATAGTCGCCACGGCTCAACACGAGCGATTGCGCGACAAATAGCACGTGGGGTGGAATCCATCCCACAGTGTGAAGCGGTAATAAGAACCGTTGATGAGCTGGAATCTTCGTACTCTGATCCCGCCGATCCAACCATCACCCTGAATGAGCTTAAACAGTGCGACGGTTTGGCGATGGGAAGTCCAGTTTGGTTTGGCAATATGGCGGCTCCGCTTAAACACTTTTGGGATAAGACCACGCCTTTGTGGGTATCTGGGGATCTCATCGATAAACCAGCTTGCGTGTTTACTTCCTCCTCCAGCATGCATGGCGGTCAGGAGACAACGCTGCAAAGCATGATGCTGCCTTTGCTTCACCACGGCATGATGATCTTAGGCATTCCCTATTCTGAGCCTAAGCTTCATTCTACACAGTTAGGTGGCACTCCCTATGGGGCTACGTCGGTGAGCACTTCTAACTCGGCACTCAGTGACGATGAAATAGAACTCTCTCAACAACTTGGCAAGCGCCTCGCGCAAACCGCTTTAAAAATGAAGGACCACTAAATATGCAAGAGATCCAACCCACAACAAAGCTGTATCGTCTGTTGGCCTTGTTTGGCAATCTCGCACTGTTGGCATGGATCGCACTGTGGCAGCTCTCTTTGTCGCCCCATCCTCATATTGGCAGTACAACATTGGCGATAGCTTGGGCAATCCCACTCTTGCTTCCCCTTCCCGGCATTTTGGCCGGTAAGCCATACACGCACGCTTGGGCCAACTTTGTTCTTATGCTCTACTTCCTGCACGGTTTTACCATTCTCTATATCGATGATGGGGAGCGTTGGCTGGCGGTGGTCGAGTTACTTCTGACTACCATTGCATTCTTTGGTAACATTCTTTATGCCCGTACAAGAGGTAAAGAGCTAGGGATGAAATTGAAGCGCTTATCTAAAGTCGAAAAAGAAGAAAAAGCCCGATTTGAGGCAGATAAATAAAAATAAATAGGGTCTGAATAATCAGACCCTTTTTTGCTGCTATTGAATAACAGTGACACTGCCGTCGTTGACCGTTTTATCCCCTTCAGCATCAAAGCCCGGCTCAGTCTCTGGGACTGGCGCAACGTACTGATAAGGCTTACCCTGCCATTCAAAGACTAGAATCATCTCTGTCGCAATCACTTCGGGCTCTGGGGTCACTTGAGTCTCAGGCGATGCAACGGATTCAGTTTGAGCGACAGAGTCGCTACTTTGAGTCGCTGAATCTGCCCCGAATTCGCTATCTACTGGTGGTGTTTGTGGTGTCAATACTTGCGGCATATCCGTCACGCTTTCACGTTGAACGAGATCATCAAGACGGCGGACTTCCTGTTCAAACTCTTGCTCAGTCGAAAGCAGATGAACATTGAAGATCACTTGGTTGCCCTGAATTTTCAAGATATCAATGGACGCCACTGAGCTAAGCTTCTTGAGTTGGTTCTCTAGTGTGAAGAAGCCAACCGCGTCATTTAGCTCTGTAAAACGTACTTTAATTGCTTGTGATGACTCACTTGCAACCACCACGGCACTCTTCTTCGCGTAGTAGTCACTGATTTGGTTGATCATTTTGTCAGCCGCATCCGAGCCGTTATTTGAGCCGGACAACGGAGCTTGGCGCGTCACGCCAATACTTGCAGGTTTTTGATCGTATAAGGTCCAACGAACAATGTTACCTTGAGCTCGAACCACCAACACCGCATCGACTGGGTAGCGCTGACTGGCTTGACCGACTGGCTGAATGAATCCACCCCACAGATCTGAAACAGCAACACCTGTGATATCGTCAAAATCACCGACAGGCACCGTTAGCGGTAAGCCTCGTTTCTCGGCTTGAGCCTTCATTTGAGTAAGTACTGTAGAGCTAGAGTGTTCCCAAATAATGTTTCTATCGGCCGGCCCTTCTTCAACCAACCACACTAATAAGTTCGCGCGCGCTGCTGGCCAAATCGGTAACTGAGCCTGACTTAGTAAAGAACGAATATGCGGAGCACTAAAGCCCATACGCAATGTTTGTTCACCATTCGCCTGACCATAGCTAAGTTGGGCTAGATATTGGGCACTTTGCTGTAGTGCTTTTTGAACGACAGGATTGGAAATCGCTTCACGATCACCCGAGGCTTTTACAATCACCTCTTTCATACCTTCTGCACGAGCTTGAGCATCGGCATTCTCAACCGTTTGGTCTAGAACAACTTCAGTACGGTATAGGTCAACATTGGTCAGAGCCATCGCTGGTGAAGCCATCATACCCAAAACGAGCAAAGCTAATTGGCGCATACACTTCCTAACATCAGTTTTTTACACGTTAAAGGTCGATGATAAGCAACTATCGGAGTTGGAGCAACTAAAGGTCTAGGATATCGTCGTCAAACTCGACTTTCTCGTTTGAATACATAGTGGCCATCTATGAGTAATTCGCAAAATATTTGATCGAGTTCAGATTGCAAACGTTTGGCATAATGCTAAAATCCCGCGAATTTTATTTTTGTCGAGTGATTTACGTTACTCGTCGCTTCGCTACTTAAAGGAATGACAACATGAAAAATGCCATTCAAGGCGTTCAAATGCTCTTCGTCGCGTTTGGTGCTCTGGTTCTCGTACCACTACTGACGGGCTTAGATCCAAGTGTCGCACTGTTCGGTGCAGGTGTCGGTACCCTACTTTTCCAAATGATTACTCGCCGTAGCGTTCCTATTTTCTTAGCCTCTTCTTTTGCCTTTATTGCACCTATTCTTTACGGTGTTCAAGCATGGGGCGTTCCTGCAACTATGGGCGGCCTAATGGCTGCGGGCTGTGTGTATGTGGCGATGGGTGCTTTGATTAAAGTTCGTGGTGTTGAAATCATCCATAAGCTTTTACCACCCGTTGTTGTCGGTCCTGTGATCATGGTTATTGGCCTTGGTCTAGCGCCTGTGGCAGTGAATATGGCACTAGGTAAAGTGGACGGAGCTCAAGTGATTGATGCGAACGCGTCACTGGTTATCTCTGTGGCTTCACTACTTACAACTATCGCGCTAAGTGTTTTTGCTAAAGGCTTTTTAAAGCTAACTCCTATCTTAGGCGGTATCGTTGTTGGTTACTGTTTGAGTCTGGGCTTCGGTATTGTTGACTTTACTCCTGTTCATCAGGCAGCTTGGTTCGCACTACCTAACTTCACTTTCCCTGAGTTCAACATTAACGCTATCCTGTTTATGATTCCTGTAGCCATTGCGCCTGCGGTAGAGCACGTGGGCGACATGCTAGCAATCTCAAATGTGACTGGTAAAAACTACGTTAAGAAACCTGGCCTACACCGTACAATTACTGGTGACGGTATTGCGACGATTGCCGCCTCTATGGTTGGCGCTCCACCAAATACAACTTACTCAGAAGTCACTGGCGCAGTCATGCTGACTAAAGCATTCAACCCAGTGATCATGACTTGGGCTGCAATTGCAGCGATCGTTTTGGCATTGGTTGGTAAGTTGGGAGCCGTGCTACAGACTATCCCTATGCCAGTAATGGGCGGCATCATGATTCTGCTGTTTGGTTCAATTGCTACTGTTGGCTTGAATACGCTCATCAAAAACAATGTTGACCTACATAAATCACGCAACCTAGTCATCGTCGCCATCACTTTAGTGTTTGGTATTGGCGGTATGGCTTTCGGTGTTGGCGAGTTTAGCCTTCAGGGTGTGAGCCTATGTGGTATCGTTGCGATTCTTCTTAACCTATTGCTACCAAAAGATCTTGGCGAAAACCATGTTGTGGATAACGCCCAGATGGAAGAAGAAGTGAAATAGACTCAAGAGTCGAGAGTTAAAGAAATTGAGAGGGTTGGCGTTTTTGCGCCAACCCTTTTATTTAGATGGACGATTATTTTATCCTGTCAGCACAAGAGCTGCTGGCCATTTTTGCAGTCACAACGGCAGACCTTCGCGTCACGACCAACTGACTAAATACATAACTCAACAAACTGAGCACGAGTCAGCATCGCCAAATCACGGGGAGCCAACTCTATTTCCAAGCCGCGCTTACCAGCACTGACACACATGGTCTCTTGCTCTTCAGCACTAACATGAATAAACGTTGGTAAAACTTTCTTTTGCCCCAACGGACTGATCCCCCCCACCACATAACCAGTCGTTTTCTGAGCAATGTCTGGATCGGCCATATCTGCTTTTTTCGCTTTCGCCGCTTTGGCTGCCAACTTTAGATTAAGTTTTTGATCGACAGGGATAATTGCTACAGCCAAATTCTTAGCTTCACCGTTGAGACTAAATAGTAGTGTCTTAAAAACTTTAGCTGGGTCTTGGCCTAGCACTTCCGCAGCCTCTAGGCCGTAGCTATCAGCTCGAGGGTCATGTTCATATTGATGAATGGTGTGAGCCACCTTTTTCTTTTTCGCGAGATTGATTGCAGGAGTCATACTCCCTCCTGTTCTGGTATAGAAACAAAAAGCGCCACTCCGAAGAGTGGCGCTTTAGATTAAAGATAATAATCCGTTGTCGTCAACTTACTTATAAACAATCTCACCTGAAGGTGCATATTTGTTTACGTCTACAGGGCTATTTGCTTGTAGGTATTCTTTTAGCACTTCAGCGTCAACGAAACCTGTGTTCACGTAACCTGGATGATCACTTACTTTAGGGTAACCATCACCACCAGCTGCGTTGTAGCTTGGTACTGTGAAGCGGTAAGTTTCGTCTAGACGAAGCTGTTTACCACCGATGAATACGTTAGAAACTTCACCGTTCGCCACTGTCATAGAGATGCCAGCGAACTGAGCGTAAGCACCAGAATCCACAGGTTTAGTTGCCACTACGTTTAGGTAGTCCAGCACTTCTTGACCAGACATATCTGTGTAAGTCAGGATGTTAGCAAATGGCTGTACAGTGAGTACATCTTTGTAAGTCACGTCGCCTGCTTCGATTGAGTCACGAACACCACCAGAGTTCATCACTGCGAAGTCCGCTTTAGCACGCTCCATGTGAGCAGTTGCAATGAGACGACCTAGGTTAGTTTGCTGGAAGCGAACTACGTTACGGTCACCTTCAAGCTTACCGTTTGTCTCAGCGATCTTAACGTTTAGCTGAGCTTGGCCTTGCTCTTGGTATGGACGTAGGAAATCAAGAAGCGCTTGATCTTGCGCGATTTCATCTTCGATAAAGACGCGTTCTTTCTTACCGTCAATTTCAACTTTCTTCTTCAGGTTAACAGGGATTAGATCGTAGCTCACCATTTGAAGCTCACCGTTACGGAATTCGTAATCAGCACGACCTACGTATTTACCCCACTCGTGAGCCTGAACAATGTAAGTACCGTTTTGCATGTCTGGCTTACATTCGTCAGAAGGTTTGAAATTTTTCTTCACAACGTTTGGCGCTTCCATACATACTGGCTCTTGCGAGTGACCACCAACGATCATGTCTAGAGAACCTTCGTCTAGGTAGCGAGCTAGCGCAACGTCACCCGGTGCGTTTACGCCACGTTTGCCATCTTCATAGTGACCCATGTGAGTAACAGCGAAGATCAGATCTGGTTTCTCAGTTTTCTCAAGTTCAGCGATCAGTTTCTTCGCTTCTTCTTTTGGATCGCGGAAATCGATGCCACCAATAAATTCTGGGTTACCGATTTTTGCAGTGTCTTCAGTAGTTAGACCAATAACAGCAATCTTGATGCCTTGCTTGTTGAACATCTGGTAAGCTTGGAACATACGTTCGCCAGTCTTTTTGTCGTAGATGTTCGCTGAAAGCATTGGGAAATTCGCCCACTCTTTCTGCTTGAATAGCACATCTAATGGGTTATCGAACTCGTGGTTACCTAGTGCCATAGCATCGTAACCAATTTTGCTCATACCTTTGAAATCTGGTTCCGCATCTTGTAGATCAGACTCTGGCACACCCGTGTTAATATCACCACCAGATAGAAGTAGCGAGCTACCGCCTTCAGCTGCGATTTCAGCGCGAAGTTCGTCAATAAGAGTCTTACGAGCAGCCATGCCGTACTCACCATATTTGTTCTGCCAGAAACGACCGTGGTGGTCATTCGTGTGAAGAACTGTCAGCTTATACGTTTTATCTGCTTCCCACTCGTGTTGTGGTGCTGTTGCACAACCAGCTAGAGTTGCCAGAATTGCTGCGCTAATTGCGCTTTTTACGATCAGGCCTTGCTTCATTGTCATACCTTTTGAACTTTTTGGGTTTCCACTGCTTTTTATTACTGCTCTTTATGAATAGACAGACTTGAAGATTAAAGTGCTGAAAGAGCAGTAAAACTTGAACTAGTTTAAATTAACCACACTTACCTGACAGCCTGATTTCATATTTATGTAGGATAGATCACCATAATCCGCTATCGAATGTGTAACAAATCATCAAAGTTGCATTTGATTTATCAAATGATCACAAGCAATCGTTTGTCTGTGAGATAAGCCCCGTGCTTACAATGGTGTGACGGTTAGCGTTTACTCAACACATAGTGAAAACATGATCAATAATCCTATGTTTTTGAGATAAAAAAAAGCTGGTTCAACAACCAGCCTTTACAAAAAACTTCACCGACTTATTTAATATCGATGTGCTCAAAACCTTTGATTAGGTCATCCAATGCTTTCATCTGAGCAAGGAAAGGTTCTAGCTTGTCGAGTGGCAATGCCGACGGACCATCACAACGCGCTTTTTCTGGATTTGGGTGTGCTTCGATAAACAGACCTGCGATACCTGTCGCCAGACCTGCTTTAGCCAGTTCAACCGTTTGTTCACGACGACCGCCTGATGCAGCACCAGAAGGGTCACGCATCTGCAATGAGTGAGTCACATCAAAGATGATTGGGCTACCATTTGATGCCTGTTTCATCACTCCGAAACCTAGCATATCAACCACAAGGTTGTCGTAACCGTGGCAAGAGCCGCGCTCACATAGAATGACATTGTTGTTGCCACACTCTGCAAACTTTTCAACGATGTTACCTACCTGACCTGGGCTCATAAATTGTGGTTTCTTAACGTTGATGACCGCGCCTGTTTTCGCCATCGCTTCAACTAGGTCGGTCTGACGTGCAAGAAACGCTGGCAACTGGATAACGTCAACCACATCCGCAACAGGCTGAGCTTGTGCTTCAGTATGAACATCAGTAATGATCTTAACGCCAAAAGTGTCTTTCAACTCTTGGAAGATTTTCATCCCTTCTTCAAGACCAGGACCACGGTATGAGTGTACCGAGCTGCGATTTGCTTTATCGAATGATGCTTTGAATACGTATGGAATGCCTAATTTCTCAGTTACCTTTACGTAGTGTTCACAAATCTGCATCGCTAGATCGCGTGACTCAAGAACGTTCATGCCTGCAAACAGCGTAAACGGCTTGTCGTTTGCTACTGGAATGTCACCTACGTGAACAATTTTCTGTTCCATTTTATTCTCTCTATTTCGATATCTGCCAACGGCTAAACATTGGACTTAATGTAAGGTCACCTGAGTTTCACTCATGGCGTAAACTTGATTCTTCAACAATTCAGCCCCCGGATCATCAGGGCACTGGTCGATAAAATACTGATAGTCATTCAACGCGATTTGATGGCAGTCAAGCTGCTGATATATAAAGCCACGATCGCGAATCTCATAGGGATCATCGGGCGCGAATGTCAGCGCTAGATCGGTACACTTCAATGCCAGAGTATAGCGCTCTTCGCGCAACAGAGCACTTTTCAGCAAGGCTAACCAGCGGCCAATAATCGTTGGGTTGTCAGTCTCTTTTAAATGTTTTGTCTCTAGCTTCGCCAATGGTCCTTTGTGACCAATAAGCCAAGCACCCAAGGTGTGTTCAGAAACATACTCGCCATTAAACGGATTAACGTATAACGGCTTTTCGTTATACCACTCTAATTTGAGTAGGAACTGAGTCGGGAAAGTGACCCCTACTAAAGGAAAACCCAGCTTTCTCGCAAGGTACAGCAAAATCGCCCCCAGGCTGACTGGAATTCCTTTACGACTTTGCAGGACTTTATCGATAAAGCCATTGTCTGAATGAAAATAGCTCTCTCTATCGCCGCGAAACTCCCACTGATAGTAGAAGAGTCGCAACAAGGCGTCAAAACGCTGCTTGTCATCAAATTCATGGACAAGTGCAATTTCGGCTTCTTGCACCAAACGATTGAGCTCTGCTTTCGACCACTGAACATCAGTCTGAGGATTGATCGCTTCATTGAGTACTAATGCGCCTTCAACCAGCTCCATCGCATCAAAGTCTTCATCAAACAATTCAAACATATCGGTTGTCATAACTATATCAACCTAAATAACCATTAACCAAAGAACAGAGGTGTTTTAGTTACCGCGACTTTGCCAGCCATCGCTAACCAACCTAAAGCACCGAAGAATGAAAATGTTCTTAGCAACTTGTTTTTACCGAGTTTTAGAGCAAAAAAGCCCAGTGCGATGTAAGCGAGTACACACGTGATTTTTTCTGTCAGCCAAGCAGATTCAGGTGTAAACGGGATAAAACCCGTGATCATAATCAGGCCGATACCTGATAGCAGTAAACAGGTGTCGTTGATGTGTGGAAATACCTTAAAGAACTTCTTCTCTAACAGGTTTGAATTCGCCATCATCATCGCAAATCGAACCGACAGAAGCGTCGCACTAATAACAATCGTTAACAGGTGGAAATGCTTTAAACCTTCGTACATTGATAATCTCTCTTACTTCACTGATGAGAACTGACCGATCGTTACTCGATCGTTGTCACCATAGTCCTTGTAGGTAGCCACTTGGTCGTAGCCAAGTGATATTAGTAATTCCCGTACAGCCTCGCCTTGTTCGAAACCATGTTCAAACATCAGCCAACCTTGTTCGGCTAGGTAGTCACGCGCTTTAGTTGCGATGTGCTTGATATCGGCCAACCCTTTCTCTTCTGCCACCAGCGCACTAAGTGGTTCGAAACGCACATCTCCCTGAGTTAGATGTGGGTCTTCTTTCTCTATATAAGGTGGGTTGGACACAATCAAAGCAAACTCTGTACCAGCCGGAATCGGATCAAACCAACTACCAGCCATAAAGCGCGTGTTAGATATGTTGAGTGCATCAGCATTTGATTGAGCCAATTGCTGAGCCTCGGGTTTTAAATCGACGCCCCACACTTGTCGCTTAGGCAGTTCTGAGGCAAGTGCAAGCGCTATCGCTCCGGTTCCTGTGCCTAAGTCCAAGATATCACCTTGATTATTCGAGGCTTTATCCAGTGCAATTTCAACCAGTCGTTCAGTATCCGGTCTTGGGATTAAAGTACTTGGCGAGACCTTTAGTGGCAATGACCAAAACTCACGTTCACCCACAATGTACGCGACGGGTTCACCCGCAAGCCTACGTTCCAGCAAAATTTGAAACGCCGTCAGGTCTGACGAGGATAAGATTTTATCTGGCCATGTAAGTAGGAAGGAGCGTGGTTTGTCGAGAGCGTGGCAAAGAAGCACCGCGGCATCAAGAGAGGGCGAATCACTGCCACTCTCTTGAAGTTGCTGTACGGCCTTTTTTAGTGTGCGTTCAACACTGTTATCAGCCGACATAGAATTAGTTGTTCTCAGCCAATGCAGCAAGTTGGTCTGCTTGGTGTTCCTGAATCACAGGATCAATCAGACTTGCAAGATCGCCTTCCATCACTTCATTGAGGCGGTAGATAGTCAGGTTGATACGGTGGTCTGAAACACGACCTTGTGGGTAGTTGTAGGTACGAATACGGTCACTACGATCACCTGAACCTAGTAGGTTACGGCGTGTATCCGAGACTTCTGCGGCACGTTTTGCTTCTTCAGCCTGAATAATACGTGCAGCCAGAACGGCCATTGCTTTTGCTTTATTCTTGTGCTGAGAACGCTCGTCCTGACACTCAACCACTGTACCTGTTGGTAAGTGAGTGATACGGATTGCTGAGTCCGTGGTGTTAACGTGCTGACCACCCGCGCCCGATGCACGGAAAGTATCGATTTTCAGATCCGCCGCTTTAATTTCTGGAATTTCAGCTTCTGGAACTTCAGCCATGACGGCAACGGTACATGCCGAAGTATGTACACGGCCTTGCGATTCTGTTGCAGGAACACGTTGAACACGGTGACCGCCCGACTCAAACTTTAGTACCCCATATGCACCATCACCAGACACTCTAGCGATCATCTCTTTGTAACCGCCATGCTCCGCTTCGTTTGAAGACATAACTTCAACACGCCAGCCTTTTTTCTCTGCAAACTTGCTGTACATACGGAAAAGGTCACCAGCGAAAATACCCGCTTCATCACCACCCGCACCCGCGCGAATTTCTAAGAAACAGTTACGATCGTCGTTTGGATCTTTAGGAAGAAGAAGGATCTGTAGCTCATCGCTCAGACGTTCAATCGCCCTTTTCGCTTCTTTAATCTCTTCCTGCGCCATTTCGCGCATCTCTTCGTCGTCTTCATTCGCCATCTCTTCAGCAGCAACGAGATCTTCTTGAGCTTGCTGATAAGCTTGGAAACACTTAGTGACTTCCTCTAGTTGAGAGTACTCTTTTGACAACGCACGGAATTTATCTTGGTTACCGATCACATCAGGATCGCCCAAAAGATGTTGAACTTCTTCGTAACGCTCAACCAGTGTTTCTAACTTAGTTAAAATAGAGGCTTTCATAGTTTTCTTTAACTCGGGGGTTTAATGAAGTCTGACACTCGTAATGATTACGAGTTCTCTAGACCTAAACTTTGTCTAATGGTAGCAAGCCGTGCAGGCTCACCCTTCTCTGCGGCACTTTGTAAGGCGCGAGTAGGCGCATGAATTAATCTATTCGTCAGTTTGTTGCTGAGTTCAAGCAAGACTTTCTCAGCATCAGTACCAGCCGCAAGAGACTGTAGGCTTTTGCTCAAGAGCTCTTCGCGAATTTCATTGGCGGTCTGACGATATTCTCGAATACTGTCTACTGCCTGAAGAGAGCGCATCCATGACATAAACGCGGCGCTTTCTTCACTGACGATCGCTTCCGCTTGAATCGCTTCAATCTTGCGTTGTTCAATATTACTATCAACAATAGACTGCAAATCATCTACTGTGTACAGGTAGGCGTCATTCAAATCGCCCACTTGTGACTCAATATCACGTGGAACGGCAATATCAACCAAAAGCATGGGTTGGAAACGGCGAGATTTTAACGCGCTTTCTACCATACCTTTACCTATGATAGGCAATGGACTCGCGGTAGAACTGATCACAATATCTGCTCGTGATAGATGTTCGGGAATCTCAGGCAAGCCAATAATTTCTGCCCCAAACTGCTCAGCCAACGGCAATGCGCGTTCTTTGGTTCGGTTAGCAACAATCATCTTAGTACAGCCATTGCCAGCAAGATGCTTAGCGACCAACTCGATGGTCTCACCCGCACCAACCAACAACACTGTCGACTTTTCTAACGATTCAAAAATATGTTTCGCAAGTGTACAAGCTGCATACGCGACGGAAACGGCATTACCACCGATATCCGTTTCAGTTCTCACACGCTTCGCTACCGAAAAAGCCTTCTGGAATAATTTTTCCATCGACGAATCAACAGCTTTGTTGTCACGCGAATCTGAATACGCTTGTTTAACTTGCCCCAATATCTGAGGTTCACCCAACACCAGTGAATCCAACCCGCACGAAACACGCATTAAATGACGTATTGCGGCTTGTTCTTCATGAATGTAGAGACTGGGTTTTAGATCTTCAGGGCTAACCTGATGGAATTGAGACAACCAATCGATAATCTTGCTTTTACCACCACCTTTTACATCGCAATAGATTTCGGTGCGATTACAGGTAGAAATGATGACGCTGCCATTCACCGCAGGGTTATGACCAAGCTGTTGTAATGCTTCAGGTAACTTATCCGGACCAAAAGCGACTTTTTCACGCAGTTCGACTGAGGCCGTATTGTGGTTGATACCTATAGCAAGCAAAGACATGTATCGTGGATTCTCTGATTCAGATATGGACAAATAAGGTCGGAATTTTACTTGATGCCCCCGTTTATTGAAAGGGGAATAAGGATATGTTTTCTTGAGTTCGTGATTTCAGTGATATAGTGAGGTCTAACTTTGGGCAAAACTGGATAAATAATCAGCAATGACGAAACATTTTCGCTCTCTTGTTATTCTACTTGCAGGCTTATTTTTGCTTAATGGCTGTGCCACCATAGAGAGCACAACGAACGTAGAGTGGCAAACTCATCAGCAAAGATTGGCATCGATCGATGCTTATCAATCTACGGGCAAACTGGGCTATATTTCTCCCGAACAAAGACAATCACTCAATTATCAATGGTCATACTCCGCCGATTTGACCCAATTGAGGTTAACCACTTTTCTTGGTCAAACCGCTCTCAACCTAAAAGCCACTCCGCAAGGCGCTACCGTTGAGACCTATGATGACCAACGCTATTCAGCTCCGACATCTCAAGCACTGATTCAACGCCTGACTGGCTTAAATATCCCGGTCGAACAGCTCAATGACTGGATGCTGGGTCGCCCCACTCAAGCTGACGATTATCAATTAAGTGAGACCAACACTCTCGCCCGCCTAACCAAACAAGTGGGTCTACAAACTTGGCAACTCGACTATCTCACGTATCAGGATGTCCAATACGGGGGAACGGCGTTACCGCTGCCGAAAAAAATCAAACTCACACAGGGCAACATCTCTATTAACCTGTTTATTTCCAACTGGAACCTCAGCGAATGATCACGGAAACCACTCATTGGCCTTCTCCGGCAAAGCTTAACCTATTTCTTTATATCACTGGTCGTCGTGACAACGGTTACCATGAACTGCAAACCCTGTTTCAGTTTCTCGATCATGGCGACGATCTAACCATTACCGCCAATGACTCTGGTGAAATCACCCTCTCACCAGAGATCCCGGGCGTACCTCTGCATGACAACTTGATCTGGAAAGCCGCAACAGCGTTACAATTAAAGTCAGGCTGTCGCTATGGAGCTCATATTGAGCTGAACAAAGTGCTGCCTATGGGCGGCGGTATCGGTGGTGGTTCATCGAACGCAGCCAGCACGTTAGTGGCTCTGAACTTTTTGTGGCAAACCAACTTATCTGATGATGAACTTGCTGAAATTGGACTGAAGCTCGGTGCCGATGTGCCAGTCTTTACTCGCGGGTTTGCCGCGTTTGCAGAAGGTGTCGGTGAGCTACTGACCAAGGCAGAGCCAGAAGAAAAATGGTACTTAGTGGTAAGGCCAAATGTATCGATTGCGACAGTCGACATTTTCTCTCATCCGCAACTGACAAGAAACACACCAAAACGTGAGCTGGCAACACTTCTTGACAGCCATTACGGAAACGATTGCGAAAAAATTGTTCGAATGCTGTACCAAGAGGTTGATAAGCAACTTTCATGGCTGCTACAATACGCGCCGTCGCGACTTACAGGGACAGGATCATGCGTTTTTGCCGAGTTTTCGAGCAAAAATGAGGCAGAAGCTGTTCTTGATAAACTCCCAGACACCGTCTCTACTTTTATTGCTAAAGGCAAGAATCTTTCTCCTTTGCACGAGACGCTGGCTAAGTATCGCTTAGCCCACAAACAATCTATTTAAAAACTGGACGCAACCCTGAGGTTTCCACCGTGCCTGATATGAAGCTATTTGCTGGTAACGCTACACCTGAACTAGCCCAACGTATTGCTGATCGTCTATACATCTCTCTTGGTGATGCAACTGTTTCTCGTTTTTCTGATGGCGAAGTCGCTGTTCAAATTAACGAAAATGTTCGTGGTAGTGATGTTTTCATCATTCAATCGACTTGTGCACCAACTAACGACAACCTAATGGAACTTGTAGTGATGATTGATGCAATGCGCCGCGCTTCAGCGGGCCGTATTACAGCAGTTATCCCTTACTTCGGTTACGCTCGCCAAGACCGTCGTGTACGTTCTGCTCGTGTGCCAATCACTGCTAAAGTTGTTGCAGATTTCCTTTCTAACGTTGGTGTTGACCGCGTTCTTACGATTGACCTTCACGCAGAGCAAATTCAAGGCTTCTTCGATGTACCTGTAGACAACATCTTCGGTACTCCAGTTCTTCTTGAAGATATGCAAGCACGTGGCCTAGAAAACCCAGTTGTGGTTTCTCCAGACCTAGGTGGTGTTGTTCGTGCACGCGCAACCGCTAAAGCGCTTGGTGATATCGATATCGCTATCGTTGATAAACGTCGCCCTCGCGCTAACGTATCAGAAGTAATGAACCTAATCGGTGATGTTGAAGGTCGTGACTGTGTTATCGTTGACGACATGATCGATACAGGTGGCACACTATGTAAAGCAGCTGAAGCGCTTAAAGAGCGCGGTGCTAAGCGTGTATTCGCTTACGCAACGCATGCTGTATTCTCTGGTAACGCTGCACACAACATTGGCAACTCAGTACTAGATCAAGTTATCGTAACTGACTCTATTACTATGTCTAAAGAGATGGAAGCAACTGGCAAGGTAACAACACTAAGCCTTTCTCGCATGCTAGCTGAAGCGATTCGTCGCATCAGCAATGAAGAGTCAATCTCAGCCATGTTCAACTAATCGAACCTTCGATTAATCAGTTTTAAAAGCACCCCTCTCTGGGGTGTTTTTTTATTCCCCCTATATCCTCATCTCGCCCGTCGGCAGATTTGTATGCTATGATACTGCGCTTTTTGAGATTCCAAGAGAGATCCTAGCCTTGAGTCAACCTATCAAACTTCTTGTCGGCCTTGCCAATCCGGGGCCTGAATACGCTAAAACTCGTCACAATGCGGGTGCGTGGGTAGTAGAAGAGCTCGCACGTATTCATAACGTGACGCTGAAAAATGAAGCTAAGTTTTTTGGCCTTAGTGGGCGTATTATGGTTAACGGTCAGGATCTCCGCTTACTCATCCCAACGACTTTTATGAACCTTTCAGGTAAATCAATTGCTGCGGTAGCGAAATTCTACCAAATTAAACCTGAAGAGATCATGGTCGCACACGATGAATTGGATTTACCTCCAGGCGTCGCTAAATTTAAGAAAGGCGGTGGTCACGGAGGTCACAACGGCCTACGCGATACCATCAGCAGACTTGGGAACTGCAAAGATTTCTATCGTCTAAGGATCGGTATTGGTCATCCTGGACATAAAGACAAAGTTGCCGGCTATGTATTAGGCAAAGCACCGGCAAAAGAACAAGAGCTTCTTGATGCAGCGGCAGATGAATCTGTTCGCTGTCTGGACATTCTGATTAAGGATGGCCTTTCAAAAGCACAAAACCGTTTACACACGTTCAAAGCTGAATAAGGTTACTATCATGGGTTTTAAATGTGGCATCGTTGGCCTACCAAACGTTGGTAAATCAACACTGTTCAACGCACTCACTAAAGCTGGCATCGAAGCGGCTAACTTTCCGTTCTGTACCATCGAGCCAAACACAGGTGTTGTACCTGTGCCAGATCTACGTCTAGATGCACTAGCAAAGATCGTTAACCCACAAAGAGTACTGCCGACAACAATGGAATTTGTTGATATCGCAGGCCTTGTCGCGGGTGCCTCTCGCGGCGAAGGTCTAGGAAACAAATTCCTAGCAAACATCCGTGAAACTGACGCGATTGGTCACGTTGTGCGCTGTTTTGAAAACGAAAACATCGTTCACGTTGCAGGCAAAGTATCACCAATCGAAGATATCGAAGTGATCAACTTAGAGCTTGCAATGGCAGACTTAGATTCATGTGAACGCGCAATTCAACGTAATGCTAAGAAAGCAAAAGGCGGCGATAAAGACGCAAAATTCGAACTGACTGTTCTTGAAAAGCTACTACCTGTACTGTCTGAAGGCGGTATGGCACGTACTGTTGAGTTGTCAAAAGAAGAACTAGCGGCTGTTGGTTACCTAAACTTCCTGACTCTAAAACCAACCATGTACATCGCCAACGTGAATGAAGATGGTTTTGAGAACAACCCGTATCTAGATGCTGTTCGTGAATACGCAGAAAAAGAGAACAACGCAGTAGTTGCTGTGTGTGCGGCAATTGAGTCTGAGCTTTCTGAGCTTGAAGACGAAGACCGTGAAGAGTTCCTTGCAGATATGGGCATTGAAGAACCAGGTCTTAACCGCGTGATCCGTTCAGGTTACGAACTACTGACTCTTCATACTTACTTCACTGCGGGTGTTAAAGAAGTTCGTGCTTGGACTATCCCTGTAGGTGCAACAGCACCTCAAGCCGCAGGTAAGATCCACACTGATTTTGAAAAAGGTTTCATTCGTGCCGAAGTTGTTGGTTATGATGACTTCATCCAGTTCAATGGCGAAAGTGGCGCGAAAGACGCAGGTAAATGGCGTTTGGAAGGTAAAGAATACATCGTTAAAGATGGCGACGTTGTTCACTTCCGTTTCAACGTTTAATTTCTATCCAAGTCTTTGACTTTAAAAGCCAGCACAATTGCTGGCTTTTTTACTGCTGTAACCAGCAGAAATAAATAAAACCCACAATCTAATGTCATTTTGTTATCAGTTTTCGATCATTAACACGCCTCTTTGTTTAAAAAGAAACCGAACAGTTGATTTCTAGGGATTTATTCAAAAAAACTATTGACGACTTTGCCTCAACTTCGGATAATGCGCGCCGTTCCCGACGATAAGGTAACGAGTCGAAAAGAACGAAACATGGTATGGCTACGTAGCTCAGCTGGTTAGAGCACATCACTCATAATGATGGGGTCACAGGTTCGAATCCCGTCGTAGCCACCATTCCTAAGCGTTTTTTTAATAAAAGCTTTTAGGAAAAGATGCGGAAATGGCGGAATTGGTAGACGCACCAGATTTAGGTTCTGGCGCCGCAAGGTGTGAGAGTTCAAGTCTCTCTTTCCGCACCATGTTTTATGGTTTGTCAAACCATGTCTGCAGGTCTATCGCCAAGCGGTAAGGCAGCGGCTTTTGATGCCGCCATTCCCTGGTTCGAATCCAGGTAGACCTGCCACTATTTGTAGTGCTAAGCCTAATTAAAAAAGGGCTTGTCTCTAAGAGCTAGAGAGTTTATATTGTCTCGCTCACGAGTGGCTACGTAGCTCAGCTGGTTAGAGCACATCACTCATAATGATGGGGTCACAGGTTCGAATCCCGTCGTAGCCACCATTTACAACGTTATCTTGATGTTACCAATTATCAGGATGACTACAGATTAAGATGCGGAAATGGCGGAATTGGTAGACGCACCAGATTTAGGTTCTGGCGCCGCAAGGTGTGAGAGTTCAAGTCTCTCTTTCCGCACCATTCTTTAAGTCTCTCTTTGAGAGCACTGCAGGTCTATCGCCAAGCGGTAAGGCAGCGGCTTTTGATGCCGCCATTCCCTGGTTCGAATCCAGGTAGACCTGCCATTATTTATAGGTTCACTAGATAAGCATCATTTGATGCCACATCTATTGTTCCTGGTTAGGCCATCAGTAGCCTGACATATACAACGTTATCTTGATTTTACCAATTATCAGGATGACCACAGATTAAGATGCGGAAATGGCGGAATTGGTAGACGCACCAGATTTAGGTTCTGGCGCCGCAAGGTGTGAGAGTTCAAGTCTCTCTTTCCGCACCACTCTTTAAGTCTCTCTTTGAGAGCACTGCAGGTCTATCGCCAAGCGGTAAGGCAGCGGCTTTTGATGCCGCCATTCCCTGGTTCGAATCCAGGTAGACCTGCCATTATTTATAGGTTCACTAGATAAGCATC
>NZ_JATABI010000061.1:0-18013 GCF_036533795.1 Vibrio sp. M250220
GAGCCCCGTTTACACAGAGCCTTATTGTACTCCGCCCAGTTAGTTATCTTCTTTTTTGCCTTACCCATACCACCACCGCTCTAACCATCATAAAGGGTCAGATCGCAAGACTCGAAAAAGGTTCAACTGATTTAGGCAACAACGCCCTTAGTTATTCGAACGGGCTATTTAGAAGATTCGTCATTAATCGCACGCCACATTTTAGATTCACAATGGGTAGTTTGTGCGTCACCGTCTTACATTGCTCGTAATGGCAAGCCTATTAAACCGCAAGATCTCACTCGGCATAATTGTTTTCAATACGCCTATCAAACGACCGGAGCGAGCGAGTGGGAGTTTAAGGCTCAGCATGACAATTATATTGTGAGAGTCAGTGGTAGTTTCTCAACGGATAACGCGACTGCACTTCGAAAAGCAGCGTTAGGTGGGCATGGTATCGCTTACGTACCTAGGTGCTTGGTGTATCACGATATACGTAACGGACAGTTAGTTGATCTGTTCCCCGAACAAGTCGGAAAGAGATTGGGTATTTATGCTGTTTACCCGTTTACCCGACAGCCCCCTAATAAAGTAAAGTTGTTAATAGAACATATTCGAACTCGATATTTGGCTATCTCACACTATTTCTAAATACATGCTCCTGCTTTTGTACGAAAAGTAGGATTTTTTTCTGATAGATTGCATCATTATTCATACACCCATTAGTATGATGGCTACATGATTATTTTCTGGGGGCGTTTATGGATGATGTATTTAAGGCTCAACTGTCAGATAAAACTGATAGCGAAATTAAAAAGTACCGAGGAGAAGTTGTTTCTGAATATATTTCCTCAGAAAGAGTCGACTGGAAAAACAAGAAGTGTGTACTTGAACAGCAGAAAATTATCGATGAAATGCTTAACAGCGCCCCTACTAGTGATTTAGCTTTATCGATGATTTTATCAGAACTTACTACCAAACTCTCACTGTTACACAAGTCGCTATCTGAGCTAAAGAAGCTGCAAGAGCAAGCGATTGAGTTGAGGGGGAAAGATGAAAACTGATGATATTGATGACAAAGTGTTATTGCTATATGAAGTTGTCGAACGAGCATTGAAAAATAATATTGAGTCCAAACGGCAGCCCGTCAAACACGAAATTAGACGGAAAATAGAACGCTTTCATGAAGAACTAGCACAGAGAAACGATATTGACTTTAATTGATTGATGTTCGTTATATTTAGAAGTGTTCATCGAGGTATGAAAAAATAAGACTCATAAACGTTGGGTTGCTCGATTTCTTATACGTCAATAAAAAACGCCGACGCATCCTTGCGTCGGCTTTTCGTCGGCGGCCAAACCGAATTATTTTAGTTTAGGCTGCATGAGTTGAATCTTCCAGTTCAAAAGAGGCGGCAATTAACTTCTTGGTGTATTCGCTTTGAGGGTTAGTTAAGTGAACTAAATCAAACAGTTCGAGAACTTTCTCTTTAGCCTGAGAGCGACTGACGCTTCAATGACAGAGTATGGCTTCAGCAACTTGAATTCCGACACGCATAAATGGGTTAAGTGACGTCATTGGTTCCTGAAAAATCATGCCAATTCGATCTTCCCCGAATGTCCTGCATATCTTGTTCAGACTTATCGAGCAACTGCTGACTCTCGAACACAATGCTGGATTGGGAGTGAACTAAAGCATTCTTTGGCAGCAACTGCGTTAAAGCGTTGGTTGAAACGGATTTCCCACTACCGGATTCACCCACAATCGCAAGAGTTTCGCCTTGAAATAAGTCAAAGCTGATGTTATTACCGCATCAACCATCCCATCGTTGGTGGTGAAGCTAACTGACAGGTTACGAACCTCAAGAATCGGCATCATGGACATTATAATTTCCTTATTAATTAATGCAGTAAGCGCTTTCCATCGCGGTGTTGTGCTGTTTCAGTGTCGAGAAATAGTGGTGTGCTCTTTGTACATGCTCAAACTCCAGCATCCATTGAGCGCTGCGCTGAGCACTGCAAAATGCGCCTATGTGACGCAATAGATCTTCACACTGAATCTGGATGATGTGTTGAGTGGCGTAAACCAGTTCAAAAGACTCGATAGAGACAAACTGAAGGTGAGCATAAGTCTGGTTGAGAAGATCAAACGCTTGTTGATGCTGCCCCATCTTGTTGAGAATCTCTGACTGCGAGACTGCGGCATCTCTTAATCCAGTGATTAAGCAACTAAACTGACAGGGTTTAGTGTCTTCACTCCCCAACGCGTTTTGCAGGTGTGATGGTAAATGAGTGAGGACGATTTCATAAAGGTAGTGGGCTTCTGGCCAGTGTCCTTGCTCTAGCAATTGTTGTGCTTTTAGATAATGCGTCCAGCATTGCTGCAAATCCATGTCTAAATACTCCGCAGTCAGTAATAAGCTTAGCATTTAAATACAACTCATTAACTAATGCAAATAATTATCATTTAATTGTCTGTTTTGCATCTCGAATGGCGAAAAAATAAGCACTTAGACATGAATTAGTTGTAAGTCACTAAATTATAAATGAATCTAGCCTAAACTAGATTTTATAAAATCATAACAATAAGGATAGAGTGATGACGATTCAAAGACTTGAAGCCAATCAGCTATATCTACACGCTGAGTTAGAAAAATTGCAAAGCAAGTCGACAAAAGAGTTGGCGCCTATCGATGAGATTGTAGGTCAGGAGAGAGCTCAAAAAGCCGTCGAATTCGCGATGTCGATAAAAGAGAAGGGCTATAACATCTATGCTATTGGCCAAAATGGTTTAGGTAAGAGAACGATGATTTTGCGTTATCTTAACCGCCATCAGCATGATGAAAGCGCTTTGTTCGATTGGTGTTATGTCGCCAATTTTGAGGACATTCGTACACCACGTGTCCTTAAACTGCCATGCGGTGTAGGTAGCAAACTCAAGCAAGATATCGAAAAACTGATGTCTAAGCTGGTCAATGCTATGCCATTAGCGTTTGACAATGAACTCTATTACAGCCGGGCAGATAAGTTGAAGAATCAGCTTGCAGCAAAGCAGGAAGCAGAACTAGAAGTTATCACCAAAGATGCCAAAGCCAAGGGCATTAGCTTGACCATCACGACTCAGGGTGATTATCAGTTTGTGGCGATGAACGGTGAAGAGCTTCACAACGAAGAGAGTTTTGATGCGCTGAGCAAGAAAGAGCAAGAGTATTTTGGTGAGACCATCGACGAGCTTGAGGTCAAATTAAGAACTATGGCTCGTCAGCTCACTGAATGGGAAGAAGCGTACACGGAAAAGATTAAGAAGCTCAACGATGAAGTGACTCTCGATGTGATTACCCACTTTATCAAACAGTTGAAGAAGGACTATTCTGGTTATCCGGCGATCAAGAGTTACTTAACCGAACTTCAGCAAGATATTGTTGAAAACGCGGATATTTTCCTAGAACAGAGCGCTGAGCAAGGGGAAGTTGCGAGTGCCTCTTTGGATAAGAAATTACCACGTCGATACAAGGTTAATGTTCTAGTAAGCCGTAAGAGTAGCGAATTTCCTATTGTGGTAGAAGAGAACCCTAACTACCACACCCTGTTTGGTTACATTGAAACGGCAACCTTCAAAGGAACGGTTTTCACAGATTTCTCACTTATTCGTCCGGGCAGCCTGCATAAGGCAAACGGTGGTGTGTTGCTAATGGATGCACAAAAAGTGCTAGAGCAACCCTATGTTTGGGATGGATTAAAACGCGCATTGCGGGCTCGTCAGCTAAGTTTCACATCATTAGAGAAAGAGGTGACACTGACAGGTACCGTCTCTTTGGATCCGGAACCAATACCGCTTGATGTTAAAATCATTCTGTTTGGCGACTACCGCACTTATCAGTTGCTACAACATTATGATCCGGAGTTCAGTGAGCTATTTCGTGTAACGGCAGACTTTGAAGATGAGATGAAACGCGATGCGGATTCTGAACTTCAGTATGCACGTTTTATCTCTAGTGTGGTTAATGATAATGGCATGCTTCACTGCGACCGTAAGGCGATTGCTCGCATCATTGAACATAGCTCTAGACTGGTGGGCGATCAGACTAAAATTTCGCTTCATTCGGCCAATATTGCTAATTTGCTGCGTGAATCGAACTATGTTGCGAAACAGGCTAATTCGAACATGATTCGTTCAAGCCACGTCGAAGAGGCACTGGCGAATCAGGAGTTGCGCATTAGTCGTTTGAAAGACAGTGTAATGGAAAGCTTTATCAACGGTACAACCTTGATTCACACTGAAGGTGTGGCAGTGGGGCAGGTGAATGCCTTGTCGGTGCTGAGCACCAGTGAGTATATGTTTGGTGCACCAAACAGAATCACCGCCACGACCTGCTACGGTGACGGCGAAGTGATAGATATTGAACGCAGCGTTGATCTCGGCGGAAGCATACACTCAAAAGGCGTTATGATCCTGACCGCTTATTTGTCCTCTGTCTTTGGTAAAACGGCGAAAGTACCATTGAGTACCACCATTACTTTTGAGCAATCATATGGTGGCGTTGATGGCGATAGCGCGAGTATGGCTGAGTTTTGTGCGGTGGTATCGGCTTTCTCCAAACAACCTAACCGGCAGGATATCGCCATTACTGGCTCAATGAACCAGTTTGGTGAGTCTCAGCCTATTGGTGGTGTAAACGAAAAGATCGAAGGTTTCTTTGATGTATGTACCATCAAAGGACGTAGCAATCAGCAGGGTGTGATTATCCCTCGCTCTAACATGCATAACTTGATGCTGCGACCTGATATCGTCAAGGCGGTAGAACGAGGTGAATTCCACATCTGGGCGATAGACCATGTCACCGAGGCAATAGAACTGTTTACCGGCAAGCCAGCTGGTGAACCGAGTGATGAGGGCAGTTACCCAATAGATACCGTTTTTGGTATCGCACAGGCGAAAATCAATGCATTGCGTAAGTAAATAACGAGAAGAAAGAGCCCACAAATGGGCTCTTTCGTTTAGATGGGTTTAAAGTTCAATCACTTCATTACCTGAGGCAACGCCTTTCGCGAATGCGTCAATATTTCCCAGTGTTGTTTCGGCAATATTGCCAAGGGCTTCATGAGTCAAGAATGCCTGGTGACCGATGAAAAGTACGTTATGGCATGCAGATAAACGGCGGAAGACATCGTCAACAATGACGTCATTCGATCAAACCTCTCAAAAGAGAAAAGGAGAGTAACAGCACTTATTGAATACCTAATTCACATGAAAATAAACCACGAATTTTCTGGGGGATTTGTTTGCTTGCTAAATGATTTAAATAGTTGATATATATAGTTCGAATGGATAGATATAGTGGAAGCGAGAGAGTAAATGATCCAACTAGCCCCGATGAAAAGCAGTGATTTGGAACAAGTGATGAACCTGAGGATAGAGAAAGAGCAGCTTCCTTATGTCGGCACTATTGAAGAAATATTACTTAATGCAGATGACAAGGTTCATCCCCATTTAGTTTGGCGACAAGAGAAGGTTGTTGGTATTTTTCTCATTGATACCACTTATGGGCAAAATTACGATTTTTCACCCTCTGATGCCGTTGGATTTCGCGCATTTTTAATCGATAGTGGTTCTCAGGGCAAGGGAATTGGCGCTAAGTCGATGTCGAAGTTGGCTGGATATCTCAGTGAACAATATCCTAATTTTGGCGCTGTTTATCTAACCGTTAATTGCAAAAATACGCCAGCGTACCAGTGCTATGTTAACAATGGTTTCAAGGATAGCAATCAATTATATCTGGGCGGCGCTGCGGGACCACAGCATATAATGTTCATGCCTCTATAGGGGTTATGTCGGCAGACTACTGGCGCACAGAACATTCATGCCATCAAACCGTTCGGCATCTATGAAGAGTTTCGTCCTTGGCATAAAGAGGATGCGGACATCGTTCATATGATTTCACATTGCTACAGTTGCAAAATTGACCGCGAGTTAGGCGAAACCAATTACGAAGATTATGAAATCAACAATGGCATGAAAGCTGTCTGGAAAAATATTCACGACGCTATCGCTCACAATGAGAAGACAATGGCCGAAAGCCCTAAAAAGGGCTTGAGTATTGAACGAGAAACCTTCTTACTTCACTTAATCGTCAAAGAAATGCTTTAAGCTCATCTCCCAAGGCCTGCACATGCAGGCTTTTTTAGGCGCTGAAAAGTTGTTTCTCTTTGTTAGCTATTAGTGAGTTAACATAATGAGCATACAATTTAGCGCACAGAATTCTCATATTCTTTCTATACTTATCCAAGTAATTGAATTATTAATACTAATTAATATTATAGTAAACACAGCGATTCGGATAACGACTAAGGGATTAGTATATGAAGATGTTGATGCGCTTCGTACTAGGTGGACTGGTTGCCACAACAGCGAGCTTTGGATCTTATGCCAAAATAATCGAAACCACGACGCTAGTGGGATTTGGAGAAGCGAAATACGCGGAAGACTTTAAGCACTTTGACTATGTTAATCCGGATGCGCCCAAATATGGCAAAGTGACCTATGGTCAAGTCGGAACTTACGATAACTTCAATCGCTTTGCGTCGAGAGGCGTACCCGCAGCCGCCAGTGGCGAGCTGTACGACACTTTAATGTTTTCTCCTAGTGATGAGATTGACTCATACTACCCATTGATCGCACAAAAAGTTCGTTACTCCGATGACTACAGCTGGCTTGAGTTAGATATTAACCCAGCAGCTCGTTTTCATGATGGTAAGCCAATTACCGCTCATGACGTCGCGTTTACGTTCGATAAGTTCATGTCCGAAGGCGCCCCTCAGTACCGTATTTACTACCAAGATATTAAATCCGTTACGGCAAAAGATGATTTAACAGTCAGGATCGAAATGGCGACGCCAAATCGTGAAAAGATGTTCAGTTTTGCTCAGGGCACTCGTGTATTGCCCAAACACTTCTGGAGTGACAAGAACTTATCAGAGCCGCTATCTACCCCTCCAGTGGGCAGTGCAGCATACAAAATTACCGATTACAAATCAGGCCAGAGTGTCACTTACAGTTTAGTTGATGACTATTGGGCCGCTGATCTTCCTGTCAGCATTGGGCGCAAAAACTTTAAACAGGTCCAATATGATTACTACCGAGACGACACGGTTATGCTTGAGGCATTTAAAGCGGGGGAGTTTGATTTTCGATTAGAGTCCTCGGCTAAGTTTTGGGCTAACTCCTACACGGGTGTCAACTTTGATAAAGGGTACATTACCAAGCAAGAAATCCTTCATCAAAAACCAGAGAGCACTCAAGCATTTGTATTTAACACTCAACGTGACGTATTTCGTGACCCTAGAGTTCGCGAGGCGCTCAACTACGCGATGGACTTTGAGTGGATGAACAAGAACATGTTCTACAGCCAATACAGTCGCACACGCAGTTATTTCCAAAATACGGATTATGAAGCGAAAGGTGTACCTTCCGAAGCCGAGCAGAAGATACTTGCTCCGTTTAAAGATAAGTTGCCTGAACGTGTCTTCACTGAAGAATATCAGCCACCAGTGACCGATGGTTCTGGTCGTATTAGGACTCAGATGCGGATGGCCTTTACGCTACTCAAAGAAGCGGGCTGGGAACTAAAAAACAAGGTTATGACGAACTCAGAAACGGGGCAGCCTATGGCCTTTGAGTTGCTGATCTACAGTCCAACCACGGAACGAATTGCGATACCAGTCCAAAAAAACTTACAGAGTATGGGTATCGATATGAAAATACGTACCGTTGATACCACCCAATACATTAAGCGACTTCGTGACCGTGACTTTGATATGGTGTCCTCATCTTACAGCGCTAACCCATATCCAAGCCCGAATCTGATGATTGTGTGGAACTCGAACTACATCGATTCGACGTATAACACCGCTGGTGTCACCGACCCTGTGGTGGATTTCCTTACAATGGAAATCGCTAAAAATCAGCAGAATTCAGAGGGGTTACTCCCTCTAGGTCGAGCCTTGGATCGTGTGCTGCAATGGAACTTTTACATCATCCCCCAGTGGTATGTGAGCAAGTATCGAGTGGCGATGTGGGACAAGTTTGAACGTCCAGAGATCTTACCTAAGTATGATTTAGGTGTTGATACTTGGTGGGTATCAGAGTCAAAAGCGGCTTTGCTACCTGAAAAACGTCGATAGATGAGGGAATAATGGCAGCGTATATATTCAGACGTTTGTTGCTGGTGATCCCCACGCTTTGGGCGATCATTACCATTAATTTTTTTATCATACAAATTGCTCCCGGCGGTCCTGTCGAACAGGCGATAGCTCAATTAGAAGGGCACTCCTCAGGCATTATGGAACGCTTTTCAGGTGGCGGAAATGAAGTGGAACTCAGTGTCGGCGATGAAGCGGGATCTACCGGATATAAAGGTTCTAGAGGCCTAGATCCTGAAGTCGTCGAAGCCCTAAAAAAACAGTTCGGCTTTGATAAACCGATCCATGAGCGTTACTTTGATATGCTTAAAAACTACGCTACGTTCAATTTTGGTGAAAGTTTGTTTAAGGGCGGTAATGTCATTGACCTAATTGTCGAAAGGTTACCCGTTTCGATATCGTTAGGCTTATGGAGTACGTTGATTATCTATTTAATCTCCATTCCTCTTGGTGTTCTTAAAGCGATTCATCATGGTAGCCGTTTTGATATTTGGTCGAGTGCTGTTGTTATTATCGGCTATGCGATACCGGGGTTTTTGTTTGCGATCATTTTGATTATCCTATTTGCCAGCGGCAATTACTTTAGCTGGTTTCCACTGCGAGGACTGGTATCGAGTAACTTCGAACAACTGACATGGTATCAACAGATTGCCGATTACTTTTGGCATTTGGCCTTACCTATCTTCGCTATGGTGATAGGTGGTTTTGCCACCTTGAGCATGCTAACTAAAAACTCGTTTCTTGATGAAATCAACAAGCAATATGTGGTGACAGCACGTGCAAAGGGTCTCGATGAGCGTGACATCCTTTATAAACATGTCTTTCGCAACGCTATGTTGATCATCATCGCGGGTTTTCCTGCTGCTTTTATCAGTATTTTCTTTACTGGGTCGATGCTGATTGAAGTCATGTTTTCGTTGGAAGGGATTGGTTTGCTTGGCTTTGAATCGACCATTCAACGGGACTATCCAGTTGTATTCAGCTCACTGTACATAATGACATTGCTTGGTCTTGTGCTGAGCATCATCTCTGATTTGACCTATACCTGGGTTGACCCACGAATTGATTTTGAGGCACGTTGATGTTTCGTCGTAGTAAGAACCCGCTAAATCAGGCGCGATGGCAAAGATTTAAGGCCAATAAACGTGGCTTCTGGTCGATGTGGATATTCACAGCGCTATTTGTGATCAGCTTATTGGCTGAAGTCATTGCCAATGACAAGCCCTTGCTGGTGGAGTACAACAACCAGTGGTATTTGCCGATCGTCAATCAATATGCTGAAACTGAATTTGGCGGTGAGTTTGAAACCGAAGCCGATTATACCGACCCCTATGTGATCGAATTGATTGAGGATAAGGGCTATATTGTTTGGCCGTTGATTCGATTTAGCTACGATACTATCAATTTCAATATTGATGGTAGTGTGCCTTCAGCACCTGATAGCGTTAACTGGCTTGGAACCGATGACAAAGGACGAGATGTCCTTGCCCGTGTGATATATGGCTTTCGCATTTCGGTGCTGTTTGGATTTGTATTAACGATCGTTTCAAGCATCATTGGTGTTGCGGTCGGGGCAACTCAGGGATATTACGGCGGTTGGCTCGACCTATTTGGTCAACGTTTTATCGAAGTTTGGTCAGGCATGCCGACCTTATTTCTACTGATTATTCTCTCAAGCTTTGTTGAACCGAATTTCTGGTGGTTGTTAGGCATCATGGTGGCTTTCAGTTGGATGAGTTTGGTTGGTGTCGTTAGGGCGGAGTTTCTGCGTTGCCGCAATTTTGATTATGTTCGCGCTGCGCAGGCGATGGGTGTCGATGATAAACGTATCATGCTCCGTCATATGTTACCCAATGCTATGGTCGCCTCGCTAACCATGATGCCGTTTATTCTATCTGGTTCAGTCACGACACTCACCTCGCTCGACTTTTTGGGATTTGGGTTACCGGCAGGCTCTCCTTCGCTGGGGGAGCTACTTGCACAGGGTAAGGCAAACCTGCAAGCGCCGTGGCTCGGCTTTTCTGCATTCTTTGTACTGTCGGTGATGCTAACCCTGCTTGTTTTCATTGGCGAAGCAGTACGTGATGCCTTTGACCCTCACCATCAAGGAAGATAACCATGAATCAAACGGTACTCACCATTGAGAATCTGTCGGTGGGCTTTGGGCAAAAAAATAGCATTCAGCAAGTGACTCACGATGTCTCTTTATCTATCCGTAAAGGGGAAACATTGGCGCTGGTGGGCGAGAGTGGTTCCGGCAAGTCGGTGACCGCCAACTCAGTGTTAAAGCTGCTGCCTAAAGGCTCATCTCATTACCTTAATGGCTCAATTGACTTTAATGGTGTCGATATTCTCTCGTGTTCTGAACGTGAACTTAGAGGCATTCGTGGTGGGCGCATTGGCATGATCTTTCAAGAACCAATGGTATCGCTAAATCCGCTGCATAAAATTGGCAAGCAGTTAGTCGAAACCCTCTCAATCCACCGGGGGATGAGAACCCGTCACGCAGAACCGCTGGCGATTGAATGGCTAGAAAAAGTAGGAATACGCCATCCAGAGCAAAAGATTTTGTCCTATCCGCACGAGCTCTCTGGCGGTGAACGTCAGCGAGTGATGATTGCAATTGCGCTAATCAATGAACCTGAACTGCTCATTGCCGACGAGCCAACAACCGCGCTGGATGTTTCCGTCCAAGCTCAGATACTTGATTTGCTGAAAGAGCTCCAGCAAGAGTTAGGGATGGCGATGTTGTTTATCACTCATGACCTCAGCATTGTAAAGCGAATTGCAGACAGAGTGGCTGTGATGCAAGATGGCGCATTGGTTGAGGTCGGGGAGTGCCAACAGGTATTTAGTGCCCCAGAGCACCCATACACTCAGACACTGATTAACTCTGACCCGAGAGGTTTGCCGGCAAACGTTGACGACAACGCAGAGCCTCTATTGAACGTCAAATCGTTGCGGGTTTGGTTTCCACTCACTGGTGGCATTTTTAAACGGGTGGTTTCACATATTAAAGCTGTCACCGATATGAATTTTACCCTTAAAAAGGGCTATTCTATTGGACTTGTCGGGGAGAGCGGGTCGGGTAAATCGACCACAGGAATGGCAATCCTAAAGCTGATAAAATCTGAAGGTTCAATCTCTTATCAAGGGCGCGAATTACAAGGTTTGGATCGTAAAGGTATGCTCCCTTACCGCAGTAAAATGCAAGTGGTTTTCCAAGACCCGTTTTCTGCGCTCAACCCAAGGATGTCGGTTGCTCAAGTTATTGGTGAAGGCTTACGAGTTCATCAGCAATATGACGAATCAGAAATTGATGCCTTGATATGCGAAGTGATGAGAGAGGTGGATCTTGATCCTGAAACTCGTTACCGTTATCCCAATGAATTTTCGGGGGGGCAACGTCAACGTATTGCGATTGCACGCGTGCTGATTTTGAAGCCAGAGTTTATTCTACTTGATGAACCGACCTCTTCACTGGATCGAACGGTGCAAGCTCAGGTGCTTGATCTGTTAAAATCTCTGCAAGAAAAATATCATCTGACCTACCTGTTTATTAGCCATGATCTCAATGTCGTGAAATCTTTGTGTCACTACACCATTGTGATGAAGCAAGGACTCGTGCTGGAGCAAGGAGAGACGCAGGCTCTATTTAGTCATCCACAACAGGAATACACCCGCCATCTAGTTGAGTTGTCGAGTTTATGAATTTCCCTAGATAAGCTGTTAGCAAAAAGCCGCCATAATTGGCGGCTTTGTTCATCAATTGGGCAATTGTGATTAAAGAATCACAGCATCATCTTGAGACCAGATTTTTGCCAGCTCTTTACTCACATCCAACTCGTTGAGATGAGCTACATGGAAGTTGAGCAGGTCAAGATCGTATGACGGTGCCGTATAGACTGAGCCAGAGTTGACTGCTTCGATCAGACGATCAGCTTGTTGCGCGGTGTAATCTGCATTTTGTCGACGAGTTTGACGTTGTAGCTGTTCACGAACTTGGCTTACCACCATTTCATACTCGGTCTGAGTAAAACCACTGGCAATGGCACGTTTAATTTCTGCTTGTACGATTTGTTGTGCCTTGCTGCGTTCATTAACGTCTAGATCCGTTAATCGAATTTGAGAGAGCAGCTTATGGTTAAATACAAGCTGATTATCAACCACAACTTTGGCTAATGAGTGCTGCTGTTGCAATGCATTCTCAATACGTTGTTCAAGCAACTTATTGGCTAAGGTTGCAATCAGCATATCTTTTCTTAACGCTTTGCTGTCTGTTTGGTTATGAACCGACTTCAAGCTGCTGATTGAAACTGAAGAATCATTGGCGACAGACTGAGCCGTGACTGGCGTGGCGGTAAAGGCAGCTAGAGAGTGAGTTGATGAGCTCTTGTTTGCTTTCCAGTCTGCGAAACTTTTGTCAATCAGATTCGCTGCTGAGCGAGGACTAACCGCACCAGCAATGACCACAGTAATGTTCTGCGGTATATATTGTTGAGCTTGAAAATCATGCACTGAGGACAGAGGGGTATCGGCCAAAGTTTCCGCATCGAGTGCTGACCAGTGCTGATCAACCGCCAACGGCTGTAACTGTTTTGTTGCGATAACTTGGTCAATATCTGTTAGCGACGATTGACCTTTCACCAGTAATTCTGAAACTTGCGATGTTTGGATCTGTGTTGTTAACCCAGAGCGAATCAGGTCAAGCGCACGACCAATGTCTGCATCGGTGCCATGAGCAAGATCTAGGCTGAATACCGTTTGCTGAAAACCAGAGGTTGCAAGCCAGTCTGTACCTGAAATGGAGTTCAGTGCGGTAATTCTTGCTAGTGGGTAGTCGGCCGGCTCTTGTGCAACCCCAGATCCCACTCGTACGCGAATCGACACTTCGTCGCTGGTCTTGGTGGTCGGTAGGCTGATGTAACGTAGGCCGTTTTCCAACTGCGCGACTGAAGTGCGAGCTGGTAGTTGAATATCTGTGTGCTCAAACCATAGCGGGCTATTGCTTGCAGCAGAAGCGACTGGCGAAAACATTAAAGATGCAGATAGAGCTGCACTGAACAAAGTACAAATCGAATTAGACACTTATTACTCCAGAAACAATGAATTTGATATCTCTGTGTCCTGAGAGCTCGATGTAATAACATCGGACTCCGTGTATGTCTATCCATGAACTCGAAGCTGAGCTTCGTAACACGTCGCTGCCAGTGAATCGCGATCCTGCGAGGCAATGGAACATCTCATTATTAAAACGGTGAGATTTTCTACGGTGACACGAGACTCATCTTCTTGAATATGCTCGGCTGATGTGAATCTGACTCAGCCGTTTCGACACTAATCTCTGAGACAAGTGTTATTCTAGGACGCGGATTGATGCTTTTCATTGATTGTGACATCTGTGGCTTAGTTACCTATAAGACAATTTCTCGGTCAAATCTATATTCTATAAAAATTCTTTCTTACGCATATTTTCAGTAATACATGAAATTAAGATGAATCTCTAGCAG
This sequence comes from Vibrio sp. M250220, assembly GCF_036533795.1. Lineage (NCBI taxonomy): Bacteria > Pseudomonadati > Pseudomonadota > Gammaproteobacteria > Vibrionales > Vibrionaceae > Vibrio > Vibrio sp. M250220. Next base: position 13,689 of record NZ_JATABI010000061.1, read on the forward strand.
ATGGCTCGCAATAATTGTCAATAGATCAAAAACGTTGGCTTGCGTTGGCAACATAACCAAAAAAAGTAGTGACAGTTTGATTAATGGCATGCTAGTGATGGCAAAATACAGGCTTGTTTGCTGAAAAGACCCCATTTTATTTTACAAATAGGCGCTATGCAGAGAACATAAGTAGCTGTTTTTATGATTTTTCCTCGCTATACTGACGGATAAATACAAGATAGAGACCTAATTGCAGTTTGGTCGAAGAGTCTGCATTGGAGCACTGGATACACTATGAAATCACAGCTTGATCTTAATCTCCTTAAAGTACTTCCTCTGCTTGATAAACACCGTCAATTGAAACTGGTTGCTAAAGAACTGGGGAAAACAGAAAGTGCGGTGAGCAAGTATTTGGCCAAACTCAGAGAGCAACTAGGCGATCCGCTGTTCGTCAGAGGGGCGTTTGAATTCGAACCGACCGAATATACAACCAATTTGCTGCCTAAAATTACCGCAGGTCTTGATATGATCAATGAGGCGGTACAGCGTGAAGAGTTTAACCCTGCCTTATATGATAAAAGTATTTCGATAGCTTTACCCAGTCTAGGCCAGTCATTGGTGGGAAAAGCCTTGTTGCTGGATCTCATAGAGATCTTCCCCAAGGCTAAGATCAATATCACTACTTGGAATGAAACATCGATCACTGACATTCTTGATGAACGGTTGGATATCGGGGTTCAGTACTTCAACGAAGAGCTAACCAAAACGATTTTTCAGCATCACTTAGGCAAATACAAAGGGGCAATTATTTGTGCCAAGCCGTATGCAGACAGGTCATTAGAAGAAAAGCTGCGTATGCCTTATATCATGATGGAGATGAAAGGTTGGCAAGATACCAAAGCGGTGACAAACAAAGCATTGGAAGAGCAGGGAATTGAAATCAACACCTTTGCGACGGTAGATAATATCACCTGTTTATTTGATGTTCTTGAGTGTACTGAGAGCGCAACATTGCTCCCTTATACAAACCACACTCAGTTGCATGAAAAATATTGCGTCACTGTGCTACCTGATCATTTGCAGATGGAGCATCCGCCGTCAGTGGTTGCCAATTACAAATTGGTCAACCATGGTAATCCGCTCCATCAACTCTTAGCGTCTAAGGTCAAGCAGCATCTTTTCTAGTTTCATTAAGGTCGATATGGATGTGTTGTTGAATTCGCATCAACTCTACAATGGAATCGACCTTATATTTATCTAAAATTCTTGCCTTATAAGTACTGATGGTTTTTGTGCTTAGTGATAGCATTTCAGAGATCTTCTTGTTGCTGTAGCCTTTAATCAGATAATTGAATACAACGGTTTCTCGCTTTGACAAAGTGGTATTGCGCTTCTTAAGGTTATCTGTTTTTTTGAATGCAGAATGGCCGCGTAATACGCTTAGCACAGCCTCTTTGAGCACTAGAGTGTTTTCTAATTTAGAGACGTAACCATTAGCCCCTAACGATTTTGCTGTTTCTGAATACATCGGATGCTTATTACTCGAAACAAATAAAATGCGTCCAGTGTATCCATATGCTCGTGCGCGTCTTACAAATTCGAATCCATCAGAGCCTTCAAGATCGACATCAAGCACCACCATATTAATGTTATGATTTCTGACCAACTGTATTGCAAACGTTGCTGAAGGTGCCTGCAAAACCTGCACATTTGGGATGGTCTCGTAAAGCAGTTGAGATAGCGCTTCGCGCATAATTGGTTGACTATCAATCACTAACGTATGAGTTGAGGACATCATTTTACTTTCTCGCTGTTATTCTAATCAATGATGCTTCCGTGCCTTCAAATCCGATGGCGCTAATGTAAGATATAACTGACGGAAAAGGGGGAAAGCGACACTTTCCTGTACGGAAAAACTGTCATGGCAGGGTTAGTTAAGTCAATTAATCGTTATAGCTCTAAATATTTTTTGAGGATCTCATCTATGGTTCCATCCTCTTTGAGATATGTGATAATGGTGTTAAGTTGTTGAATAAATTCATCTTTGTAAGGGTATTTATCTGGCGATTGATTGGTGAATCCAACATAGCCTTGTTCACTACTCACAGAGTTACCTAATTGCATTTTCCAGGAGGAATTAATGATGCCTTCTTCACGTAACAACTTGACTTCCCAAAGAATTGACAGCCGATCGTTTAAGTAACAGTCAATACGATTCTTATACAGGTTGAGGACATTGTTGCGATTGCCTTTGGCTTCGATAAGTTTAATGGTTCCTTTTTTAACCTGTTGCCAGAATTCATTTCCACCTAACGCGAAAGAATCGTTTACGCCGACGGTTAAACCAAGGTAATCATCAGGCCAGACATTGAGTTGCCGGTCTTTTACACGATCTGGCTGACAGTAAACCACGACTTCTTCGTCAAGGATTGGGTGTGAGTAAGGAGAGATGTATAAGCGTTGATCTGGGTAGTAGTAAGGGGGAAAAAGCGCAAACCCTTCTCCGGTTTCTAACAACTTCAACCCTCTTTTCCAAGGAACGGGTGAAACTTTGATTCGATATTCCGGCATTCTCTCAAAAGCGGCTAATAGAATATCCACGTAGATTCCTCTAAGCTCACCATCGACCGAATAACTGTATGGTGGGTATGAGTCATCGCCGTAAACAGTTACGGAAGTAGGCGGATAGTATGCCCAACAGGCGTTGCTTAAAAGAGCGATTATTAGCCATCTCAAGACGACATCACCTTAGCGTTGTTCTTTCTATAGTTAACTTTAGTTTATTTATCGCCGCTGAGAGATTAGACTTTCATTTTTATTAGTGAATGACCGCAAGGTATGGTATGAGCCAGGATTACGAGCAGGGCGAAGAAATCGAAATTGAAGCGATAGGTATTGAAGTATCGTCACAGCCAATTGAGCTGTATAAAGTGTTTAAAATCGCTAACCTTGTTGGTGGCGGTGGTGAAGCAAAGCACTTGATAGCGGAAGGTTATGTTGCGGTAAATGGTGAGCTGGAAACTCGCAAACGTCGTAAGATGTATGACGGTGATTTGTTTGAATTCAATCAGGAATACTATGTCGTGATCTGTGATGCGCCTGTAACAGAACCTCAAGAGAAGCCAGCTAAGGTCGAAAAAGTGCCGCAGCCACTTAAGTCTCAGCCAAAGAGCCAGAGTAAAAAAACGCCAAAAAACAAAGATAAAGCGAAAAAGGCAGAGTCTAAACCTGCGAAAAAAAGCGGTAACGGACGTTCCTCAATCGACTTTTTTAAGGTTTGATTGATGAGTAAAGGGCCCACAGGGCCCTTTCAAAATAGAAATCGTTGAGCAATCAAGTGCGAATATGGGCTATCACTTGATTCAGATCTTCGACGTTTTGCTGCAAGTCGACAACAATCGGTTGTAGCTGGTTGATTGCCTCGCTCATGTCAGACGAAAGGTTTTTGATGTTGGCCAAATTACCAGATATTTCACCACTGACGGCGAGTTGTTCTTCAGTGGCGGCGGCAATGGAGGTATTGAGCTTGTGTATTTCTGCCGCCGAGCCTTGAATAGTACTGAGGGCTTCATTGGCAACGCTCATGTTTGAACGTGTCGACTGCATTTTGTTAGCACTGCTGTGAATCGTGACGGTCGACTCTTTGGCTTTCTCTTGTAGTGTTGAGATGATGCTTTCGATTTCTCCCGTCGAGTCTTGGGTTCGCTGGGCTAGGGAGCGAACTTCATCGGCAACCACTGCAAAACCTCGTCCTTGTTCACCGGCGCGCGCCGCCTCGATTGCCGCATTGAGCGCCAGAAGGTTTGTCTGCTCGGCTATCGCCTTGATCACCTCCAGAACATTTCCGACATTATTTGACTCTTCGGCAAGTTGTTGAATGATATGTGAGGTGTTAGAGAATTCTCCCTCTAGTTGAGTGAATTCATTGGACGTCTTATCAAACACTTCTTTACTCGTCGATGCTTCTTTTTCCGCGCTCCCTGCATACTGTTCGGCCATATTGGTGCTCTCGGCAACATTGGATAACGCCGTGGTCATCTCTTCCATGGCTGTCGCCGCCATCTCCATTTCTTGGTTCTGTTGGCCTGCCATATCAATGTTGCGTTGAGTGATGGATTGAATCGACTGCGAAATGGTCGAAATAGTGGCGTTAACTTGATTGATTTTGCTGATGGTTTTCGCGTAGCTCTCTAGGAATTTGTTAATCGTGTTCCCAATGATGCCGAGTTCGTTATTGCTCTTATCATCGACACGAAGGGTGAGATCAGAGTTGGTATCGACTTGTTGCAATAAGGTCGCCATTTGGTCTATCGGTTTTACCACGCGGCGATTGACCAATACAT